>CAIVXR010000078.1 GCA_903909925.1 uncultured beta proteobacterium
AATCTCTTTTTAATTAAAGTCAAACTTAAATGTAATTCGCCCTACTTTGAAGCAAAAGACCGCAAAGCGACACATCTCAATTTCGTACAAACTGACAGAATCTTAGCATAGGGGCTACCTGTCATCAAAATGATATTATTTATAGATGGAACAAGCCGCTAAAGAAACACTACCAATATCCCTCGAAGACGAAATGCGGCGGTCCTATTTGGACTACGCAATGAGCGTGATCGTCGGCAGAGCCCTGCCAGACGTGCGTGACGGCCTCAAGCCGGTTCACCGCAGGGTCTTATTCGCAATGTATGAATTAAACAACGATTGGAACCGCGCTTACAAAAAATCTGCCCGTATAGTTGGCGATGTGATCGGTAAATACCATCCGCACGGGGATTCTGCGGTGTATGACACCATCGTTCGGATGGCCCAGGATTTCTCTCTACGCTATATGCTGGTTGACGGCCAGGGTAACTTTGGCTCCGTGGACGGCGATAACGCTGCTGCAATGCGGTATACCGAGATTCGGTTACGCAAGATTGCCCATGAGCTTTTGGCCGATTTGGACAAAGAAACCGTTGATTTTGGGCCAAATTACGACGGTAGTGAGAAAGAACCCCTGATTCTGCCTGCCAAAGTGCCTAATTTGCTGATTAATGGCAGTTCTGGCATTGCTGTAGGTATGGCGACCAATATCCCCCCTCATAACCTGGATGAGGTTGTTACAGCCTGTTTACACGTACTCCACAACCCAGATTGCACCATCGATGAGCTGATTGAGATCATTCCAGCTCCGGATTTCCCGACTGCCGGCATTATTTACGGCGTTCAAGGAGTGCGCGAGGGCTATCGCACTGGTCGCGGCCGTGTTGTCATGCGCGCGAAGACTCACTTTGAAGATATCGACAAAGGAGCACGTCAAGCCATCATCGTTGATGAGTTGCCATATCAAGTCAATAAAAAGAACTTGCTCGAGCGGATTGCTGAGTTGGTGAATGAGAAAAAAGTGGAGGGCATTTCTGATTTACGTGATGAATCAGATAAATCCGGTATGCGTGTCGTGATTGAACTCAAGCGCGGTGAAGTGCCAGAAGTCGTTCTCAATAATTTGTATAAGAGCACTCAGCTACAAGATAACTTTGGTATGAATATGGTGGCTTTGGTCGATAACCAACCGCGCCTACTCAACTTAAAGCAAATGCTCGAGTATTTCTTGCAGCATCGTCGTGAAGTAGTAACACGTCGTACCATTTTTGAATTACGTAAAGCACGCGAGCGTGGTCATGTCCTAGAAGGTTTGGCAGTTGCCTTGGCAAACATTGATGAATTTATTGCCATCATTAAAGCGGCTGCAAATCCTGTGATTGCGAAGCAAGAGTTGATGGGTAAGGCGTGGGATTCTTCGATGGTGCGTGAGATGTTGGCGCGCGCTGAGACAGATACGCCAGGCGGCCGCAATGCTTATCGTCCAGAAGGCTTACTACCTGAGTACGGTATGCAAACTACTGGCTTATATCGCCTCTCTGATAGTCAAGCGCAAGAAATTTTACAGATGCGTTTACAACGCTTGACTGGCCTTGAGCAAGACAAGATTGTCAATGAGTACAAAGAAGTGATGTCAGAGATTTCTGACTTGTTAGATTTATTGGCAAGGCCTGAGCGCGTGACTTCTGTAATCGAGAGCGAACTGAAAGAAGTTCAGGCTGAGTTTGGTAAAGCAGGTGGTGACAGTGGTCGTCGCTCGTTTATTGAAATGAATGCTACTGAACTCTTTACGGAAGATTTGATCACACCGCAAGATATGGTGGTCACGCTTTCACATACCGGTTATATGAAGAGTCAGCCGCTCAGCGAATACCGTGCACAAAAACGCGGTGGTCGCGGTAAGCAAGCTGCTGCTACTAAAGACGAAGATTGGATTGATACATTGTTCGTAGCCAATACGCATGATGCGATTCTTTGCTTCTCTGATCGTGGTCGCATGTATTGGCTCAAGGTATGGGAAGTGCCGCAAGGTAGCCGTACTTCACGCGGTAAACCCATCGTCAATATGTTCCCCTTGATTGAAGGTGAAAAAATCACCGTGATTCTCCCAATTAAGGGATATCAAGATGATCAGTATGTCTTTATGGCAACGAGCTTGGGTACTGTGAAGAAGACTCGTTTATCTGATTTCTCCAACCCACGTAAGGCCGGCATCATTGCTGTCGACTTAAATGAGGGAGACTTCCTTGTTGGTGCAGCCATTACTGATGGTCAGCACGATGTCATGCTCTTCTCAGATGCCGGTAAAGCAGTGCGCTTTGATGAAAATGATGTGCGTCCAATGGGTCGTACCGCTCGTGGTGTACGTGGTATGAATTTGGGCGATGGCCATCAAGTGATTGCAATGCTCGTTGCTCCAGCAGAAGCTGAGGGAGTGCAATCTGCAGTAGTGGATGCAAATGGGGTTGCAATTCCAAGTAGCGTCTTAACTGCAACTGAGAATGGTTATGGCAAACGCACTCCGATTGCTGAGTACACGCGCCATGGTCGCGGCACCAAAGGCATGATTGCAATTCAGACATCAGAGCGAAACGGTAAAGTCGTTGCCGCTGCATTGGTGTCACCAGAAGATCAAATCATGTTGATTACCACTGGCGGTGTTTTAGTGCGTACCCGTGTTTCTGAAATCCGTGAGATGGGCCGTGCTACTCAAGGCGTTACCTTAATCAACGTTGATGAAGGCACTCGTTTGTCTGGCTTACAACGAATTGCTGAAAGCGATTCGGATGATGAGGGTGATGAGGTAGAAGAGGGTGATGCATCTGCTGATCCAGCAACTGATTCTGCTCCTGATACAGAAGGTGACGCCTAAGGCGTCGCCACTAGATGATCTAAGACGATGAGCTTTGACCACCGCATCTTTAATTTCGCTGCGGGGCCGGCTACTTTGCCTGAAGAGGTTCTAAAGCAGGCTGCTGATGAAATGCTAAATTGGCGTGGACTTGGCACAAGTGTGATGGAGATTAGTCATCGCAGTAAAGAGTTCATGGAAGTCTATGAAGAGGTCGTGCAAGATCTGCGTACCTTGATGAATATTCCCAGCAACTATGAAATTTTGCTTCTGCAAGGTGGTGGTCTTGGACAAAACGCAGCCATTCCGATGAACCTTATGCCTTTGGCAAAAAATGGCCCACAAGCAGATTACATTGTTACCGGTATCTGGTCAGAAAAATCCTATAAAGAAGCGCAGAAGTACGGCACAGCAAACTTAGCGGCATCGTCTGCTGTAGAAAAATTTAATACGATTCCCCCACGAAATAGTTGGAAGCTATCAAGTGATGCTGCTTATGTTCTCTATTGTGCGAATGAGACGATTGGTGGCGTTGAGTTTCCAGACGTGCCAGATGTCGGAAATACTCCTCTAGTTGCCGATATTTCTAGTAACTTCCTCTCAAAAGAAATGGACGTCACTCAGTGTGGCGTTTGGTTCGGCGGTGTGCAGAAAAATATCGGCCCATCAGGTGTGACGATTGTGATTGTCCGCAAAGACTTGATAGGCCACTCTATGGGAATTACCCCCTTGATTTGGGACTGGTCTGTCCAGGCTGGCACCCAATCAATGATCAATACGCCACCCACTTTCTCAATTTATATGGCTGGCCTAGGATTTAAGTGGCTTCTTAAGCAGGGCGGTGTTAAGGTTATTGAAAAGCGTAACCAAGAAAAAGCCGACTTGCTCTATCAGTTCTTGGATCAAAGTAGCTTGTATGAGAATCGGGTTGAAAAACAATATCGCTCTCGTATGAATGTTACTTTCTTCTTAAAGGATGAGGCTTTGAATGCACAGTTTTTAGCGCAATCAAATGCTGCAGGTTTAGTTGCCTTGCGCGGCCATAAAGCTGCAGGTGGTATGCGCGCAAGTATTTACAACGCAATGCCGATAGAAGGTGTCAAAGCTTTAATTGAATTTATGCGTGATTTTGAAAGGCGGGCTTAATGAGTACTGAAGAACAGCGCTTAGCTCCCCTGCGAGAAAAAATCGATGCATTGGATGCAGAGATTTTGGATTTATTGACGCAGCGTGCTAAAGCAGCGCAAGAAGTTGGGCATGTTAAAGGTGGCTTTTCATCCCCAGTGTTTCGTCCTGAGCGTGAGCGTCAGGTGGTTGCTCGTCTACAAGAAAGTAATAAAGGGCCTTTATTGCCCGATGGTATTGCAGCTATTTGGCGTGAGATTATGTCTGCCTGCAGAGCCCTTGAGGCGCGACAAACGATTGCCTATCTTGGGCCAGCAGGCACGTTCTCTGAACAAGCTGCTCAAGCCTATTTCGGTCACTCGATCGCCGGTCTGCCTTGCGCAAGCCTGGATGAAGTCTTCAAATCAGTAGAGAAGGGCGCCGCGCAATTTGGTGTAGTTCCGGTTGAGAATTCTAGCGAAGGTGCTATCTCACGTACCTTGGATTTACTTTTAGATTCTTCAATGCACATTAGTGGTGAGGTGGTGTTACCAATTCATCATCACCTATTAACTAAGAGCGGAAACTTAGATGGTGTGACAACAGTTTGTGCTCATGCACAAGCATTAGCACAATGCCAGCAATGGT
>CAIVXR010000079.1 GCA_903909925.1 uncultured beta proteobacterium
GAATCTAAAACATCTTTAACAACATCGCGCATAGATTCATGGAGGGCAGCCTCGGCTGGCGCCAAGGTATTGCCATCTTCAATAAAGTCACCCAAATGAGAATCTTCATCGTCGCCGATTGGAGTCTCCATAGAGATTGGCTCTTTAGCAATCTTCATGATCTTACGAATCTTGTCTTCCGGAATCTCCATCTTTAACGCCAAGGTTGCAGCATCTGGCTCATGACCAGTTTCTTGTAAGATCTGACGGCTAATACGGTTCATCTTGTTGATCGTCTCAATCATGTGCACAGGAATACGGATCGTACGTGCCTGATCAGCAATAGAACGGGTGATTGCCTGACGAATCCACCAGGTTGCATAAGTAGAGAACTTATAACCGCGACGGTATTCAAACTTATCAACTGCTTTCATCAAACCAATGTTGCCCTCTTGAATCAAGTCCAAGAACTGCAAACCACGGTTGGTGTATTTCTTAGCAATCGAGATTACCAAACGTAAGTTGGCAACGGTCATCTCACGTTTAGCTTCGCGGGCACGCTTCTCACCCGCAGTCATCTGTTTGTTGACTTCTTTTAACTCTGGTAGTGGAATGACCACGCGAGTCTGAATATCAATTAACTTCTGTTGCAGCTCTTGAATCGCTGGCACATTACGTTGTAAAAGAGCGCTGTAAGACTTGTTCTCTTTAAGCAACTTATCAGTCCATGTCAGATTCATGGACATCTTTGGAAAGTCTTTTAATACTTCACCACGATTCACGCCGACTTTATCTACTAGTAAGCTCACGATGCCACGCTCAAGCTTCCATACCTGGTCCACTTGGGAACGCATGGTGTCACATAACTTCTCAACGCTTTTCGCAGTGAGTCGGAAACCCAACAACTCGCCACGAATCAGATCTTGCGCCTTGATATAAGCAGGGCAGTTATAGCCATCCTTATCAAAGGCACGACGCATTTTGTCGGCTTGCGTGCGAACGATGGCAAATTTCTCGAGAGAGATTTGCTTTAACTCTTCGAGTTGTTTGGCGTTAGCGGTTGCGGCTGCACCGCCGCCGCCTTCATCTTCGCCCTCTCCTTCGCCCTCTTCAGCATCCGGATCAATCTCAGGCTCTTCAGGCCCTAACTTAATATCTTCAGCATTTGGATCAACTAAACCGTCTACAAACTGATCAATCTCCATCTCGCCACTAGCGATCTTGTCAACGTTACTCAAGATTTCACTAATAGTGACTGGGCAAGCAGCCAAAGCCATCACCATATCTTTCAGACCAGCTTCAATCTTCTTCGCAATGACAATCTCACCTTCGCGAGTCAGAAGATCTACAGTGCCCATCTCACGCATATACATGCGCACTGGATCAGTGGTACGCCCGAATTCTGAATCCACGGTAGAGAGGGCTGCTTCAGCCTCTTCTTCAGCTTCTTCTTCAGAAGCTGCAGCCGCTGTGTTGTCAGACAGAATCAATGTTTCTGCGTCTGGGGCCTGTTCATAAACGGTAATACCAATATCATTTAATAAGCTGATCAAAGTCTCTAATGCATCTGCATCAGATAACTCATCAGACATCACGTCATTCATTTCGCCATGGGTTAAGTAACCCTTGGACATACCCATCTTAATTAAGGTCTTCAAGCGAGCACGGCGTAACTCTTGCTGCTCTTCTGTACCTAATTGCTGGGCTGCAAATTCTTTTAAGAGCGCCTTCTCTTTTGCTTTGCGCTCGCGTGCTTTTTGACGATCTGTTAATACTGGTTCAGCGCCATCTGTAGGAGCTTCTACTTTAGCTTTACGACCGCGCTTTTTTTCTTCCGGGGCAATGGGAGTAGCAGCTTCAAGCGCTTTCGCTTTTTTGCCCTTAATCTCTTCAACTTTTGGCGCTGCAGAGGCCTTGCCTTTTTTTACTGGCTCAGGCTTTGCAACTGCTTTGACTGGTTTTGCGGGAACTTTAGCAGTTGTCTTTACGTTTTTTACAGGCTTTGCAACTGCTTTTGTTTTAGGTGCTGGCTTAATTGGCTTGCCAGCAGCTTTTTTAGCTACCGGCTTGGCAACTGCTTTTGTTTTTGGTGCTGGCTTGGTCGGCTTAGCAGCAGCTTTTTTAGCCACTGGTTTGGCTACAACTTTGGCTTTGGGCTTAGCAGCAGCTTTAACTGGTTTTGCTGGGGCCTTTGCTTTTTTTGCTACTGGTTTGGCCACAACTTTGGCTTTGGGCTTAGCAGCAGCTTTAATTGGTTTTGCTGGGGCTTTGCTTGGCTTGGCCGCTACTTTTTTGGCGACTGGTTTAGCTGGTTTTTTGGTCTTGGTATTAGGCATTTATTAGCACTTACTCACATTACTGTTATTGATATCGACTGATTAAGTACAGCCCCGTAGTTCACTTGCCCAAAATTTCATCAAAATAAAGCGCAAGTAGCTGAATTAATTCATTTTTTTCTTGGGAACAGAGGATTATAGTCGATTGCGACTTTTTTAGCCCTCAATTGGCTAAAAATATGGAGTAATTTGAGGCGATTCCTAGAGCTATTTGCGTAAATTCTTAGGAGAACTTCAGTTTCTCGCCTAATTCACGGTATCTGGCACGGTCCTGATCATTGGCAGTATTGCCTGCAATCTTTTGGGCAATGGTGGTCATTTCTTGCTTTAAATGGGTGAGTTCCAGCTTTTTAAAGGCGCCATCTAAATCTGCTTTAGCGCCATTTAGGTCTACATCAGAACCCATGACCCGATTTCTGAGGACCTCATACAAAGGAGCTAGTTCGCTACGTGAGAGTTGGTCTTGAAACATCGCAAAAGCGCCAGCGCTTACGCTAGCATTCTGACCATCTTCACCTGGAATAAACTCTACTAAGTCGCATTGAGATAAAAGATCTTGCATCAATGCCAGTGCTTTTGTAGATCGTTGTTCTGCAGCTTTGAGAGCAAGTGCGCGCTGAGTACTATCCAGTGCTTTGCCCAAATGGGGAAATTGAACTAAGACACGCAACATTTGCTCTGCTAAATCGGTGGGTGCTTTTGGTGGCTCAATATTTTGAGTGGCTACTCTTTTCGCAGAGCCTTTAGAAGCTTGCCAAGGTGCGCCTTGCCGATTGCCGTTAGAAAAATTGTTTTGATTGGCTTGTGACCTAGCTTGTTGTACAGGAGCGGGTGCTACTGTTAGGCCACAGAAAGCCTCAAGCTCTGCTGGCGCTGTGTTTGTGCGAATCGCTAACTCACGCAAAATCTGCGTGCGTAATGCAATGGGCGGCATCGAGATTAATAGTGGCTTAGCAGCATGGTGCGTATGCGCCCTGCCTTCTGGGGTAGTAAGCTCATGTGCTTCACTCACCACCTTAAAGAAGAAGCTCGATATTGACATGGCTTCTTTAATGACTTTTTCAAAAGCAGGCGCACCATAAGCACGCACATAGCTATCGGGGTCATGCTCTGTTGGCAAGAATAAGAAACGAATTTCTTTATCGTCGGACATGAGTGGCAAACATGCTTCAAGCGCACGCTGTGCTGCACGCTGACCAGCTGCGTCACCATCAAATGAGAAAACCACTTTGTCTGTTTGTCTAAGTAGCATACGTACGTGATTTGCAGTGCATGCTGTTCCCAAGGTTGCTACTGCATTTGGAAAACCTAACTGCGCAAGTGCCACCACATCCATATAACCTTCGCACACCAAAACATATTCTTGTGCACGGATTGCTTGTCTTGCTTCAAATAGGCCGTACAGGGTATTACCTTTTGAGAACAGCGGCGTTTCAGGAGAATTTAAATACTTAGGCTCGCCTTGATCCAGAATGCGCCCACCAAAGCCAATAGTTTGACCTTTAGGATTGCGAATCGGGAACATGATGCGATCACGAAAACGATCGTAGCGTTTTGTTAGAGCACCTTCAGACTGCTCCCCTTGAATGAGCAAGCCGCCCTCTACTAATATCTTGGCTACCTCATCATTGGTGTAAGCACCAAATACCGCCTCAAGACCTTGCCAACCATCGGGCGCATAACCAAGAGCGTAACGTTTTGCGATCTCACCAGTAAGTCCACGACCCTTTAAATATTCGACTGCTCGGGTGTTACCTTTGAGTTGTTGGCGATACCAATCTACAGCCGAGCTCATCACCTCACTTAAAGCCATGGCTTGCTGTGCTCTTGCGACATCATTTGCAGTGCGTTCTTCACGAGGCACATCTAGACCGGCTGATCTGGCTAGATCTTCAATCGCATCAACATAGCCAAGCCCTGAGTACTCCATTAAGAAACTAATGGCTGAGCCATGAGCTCCGCAACCAAAGCAGTGATAAAACTGCTTTGTCGGTGAAACGGAAAATGAAGGGGACTTTTCTGAATGGAAGGGGCACAAACCTTGGTAATTTGCACCGGCTTTTTTTAACTTAACGTGCTGCCCAACCACATCAACGATGTCAACCCGATTTAAAAGATCGGCAATGAAGGATTGTGGAATAAGCGCCATCAGGCTAGCAGTATGAAACTGTTTTACTTAGTTGGCTAGTCGCTCAATTACTTACTTAGCGAGTGCGGCTTTTACCAAGCCAGACACTTTACCCATATCAGCCTTACCAGCCAATTGGCCTTTCAGAACGCCAATCACCTTGCCCATATCTTGAGGACCGGCAGCTCCAGTAGAAGCAACAGCTGCAGCAACTGCAGCTTCTACTTCCGCATCCGACATTTGCGCAGGTAGGTAGGCTTGTAAGATTGCCATTTCAGCAGCCTCGATTGCAACCAAATCATCACGCTTGGCTTTTTCAAATTGGGAGATCGAGTCTTTACGCTGCTTAATCATTTTTTCAACTGTTGCAATCACCGCCGCATCGTCCAAAACAATGCGGTCATCAACTTCGCGCTGCTTGATAGCGGCTAGTAGCAAACGAATGGCTCCAAGACGCGCAGTCTCTTTAGCACGCATTGCGTTTTTCATATCTTCGGTGATTTGATCTTTTAGACTCATGGCTTTATTCCTGGTGTTGAATATTTCTAGCTGGCTATGTTTGGTAATTCAAAAAGCAAAAACCCGCTGCGTTTCACCGTCAGCGGGTTTCAAAGCTTCTCGGTGAAGAGAGCTTTTACATTCTATTAGTAAAGCTTCTTAGGCAACATTTGGCTGCGAATACGCTTGTAGTGGCGTTTTGCAGCAGCAGCCTTTTTACGTTTACGCTCAGCCGTTGGCTTCTCGTAAAACTCGCGAGCACGCAAGTCTGTCAAAAGACCATTTTTTTCAATGGTGCGCTTGAAACGGCGCAATGCCACTTCAAATGGTTCGTTTTCGCGAAGGCGGACTGTAGTCATACTTATTTAACTCGTATATGCTCGATAAATATCGAAAAATTAACTGAATTGCGATTCTAGCACGACCAAACCAAAAAATGATTGTTTTAGGAATAGAAACTTCTTGTGACGAGACTGGGGTGGCTTTATACAACACCACCCCTTGGGAAGAGGGTAAACCTGCATTCCAGGGCATTCTAGGCCAGGGTTTGCACTCTCAGATCGCCATGCACAAAGACTATGGTGGCGTAGTTCCAGAGCTTGCCTCAAGAGACCATATTCGACGTGTTTTACCCCTTTTAGAGCAATCTTTAGCGCAATCTGGTCTCAAATTAGCCGATATTGATGCTGTTGCCTTCACCCAAGGCCCCGGTCTTGCTGGCGCCCTACTCGTAGGTAGCGCTTTTGCTAAATCTCTCGCCCAGGGCCTCAATTTGCCTTCAATTGGGGTTCATCACCTCGAAGGACATCTACTTTCCCCGCTTTTAGGGCAAACCGCCCCCCAATTTCCGTTTATTGCACTGCTGGTTTCCGGTGGCCATACCCAACTGATGAGGGTTTCTGGCATTGGCCAATACGAACTTTTAGGCGAAACCTTAGATGACGCGGCTGGCGAAGCTTTTGATAAGACTGCCAAATTATTAGGCCTGGACTACCCTGGTGGTGCTGCTATTTCTAAGCTGGCAGAAAAAGGTCAGCCTGGAATTTTTGATTTGCCAAAGCCCATGTTGCACTCTGGTGATTTAGATTTTTCTTTCTCAGGATTAAAGACTGCGGTGCTCAATCAGGTCAAAAAGTTTGCCGAGAAAAAGATTGTAGATTCTTCTGAGGTGGCGCAATTTCAGGCAGATCTCGCACGCAGCTTTGTTGACTCTATTGTTACAGTACTAGTAAGCAAAGCAGAAAAAGCGCTCAAGCAAACTGGCTGTAAGCAACTCGTACTTGCTGGAGGTGTAGGAGCTAATTTACAACTGCGCAATGCGCTCAACGATCAAGCCAAGAAGAATGATTTTGAAGTGTACTACCCGCCTCTAGAACTTTGTACAGATAATGGCGTCATGATTGCATTTGCAGGAGCACTAAGGATGCTTGCTAAAAATAATGGCTCCACAACTTCTGGGGCCTTTGACATTAAACCCCGCTGGGATTTGCAAAGCAATAATTTAGTTTAGCCTGCTTTATTTCTTGTGGCTGATACGGGCAAACGCACTATGATTGTGAATCGACTCAAAATTCTCAGCTTCAACCACAAA
>CAIVXR010000080.1 GCA_903909925.1 uncultured beta proteobacterium
CGTGCTATTACGAAAACCAATCTCGCAATACTTATGAAAACGTAATTTTTATGAAGCCCATGATTGCAGAAATTGAGAAAGATAAACCCGCAAAACCATCGCTTTTAATCACTTCAGCAAACCACAGGTATCGATCGGTGAAGATTTTTCAAAAGCAGGGACTAAATATCATTCCTGTCCCGGTGGATTACCAAACAGCCAATAGCCTTCAGTGGACTGCATTTGATTTGGTGGATGGGGCCCAAAACTGGAATAGCTGGTTCACGAAATAATTGGTCTTTTTGCTTACTGGATTACTGGAAAAATCTAGATATTCTGTAAAATAGGGCCATATGACTTCGGCCAAAAAAGCACCCCCTGCTTCAGACCTAGCGTCTGTGCCAGAGTCTTCGATTTCTTTTTCAGCCAGTCATTTAGCAAATCAATTTTTAGTTGCCATGCCTGGCATGGTTGACCCTAATTTTTCACGATCTGTTATCTATCTTTTCGAGCATACCGAAAGAGGTGCAATGGGCTTGGTTGTGAATAGACCAACTGAGCTAGATCTCGCAACCTTATTTGACAAGATTGAACTTAAATTAGAAATTGCTCCCTTGTTAGAGCAGCCTGTATATTTTGGTGGCCCAGTTCAAGTAGAGCGCGGTTTTGTTTTACATGAATCTCACCCTAGTCCCTCTTATAGCTCCTCACTGATCATTCCTGGGGGGCTAACAATGACAACCTCTAAAGATGTATTGGAGGCCCTGGCGATTGGCAACGGCCCCCGTAAGTTTCTGATGACTTTGGGCTATGCTGGTTGGGGCGCTGGTCAGCTTGAAGAAGAGATTACCTTGAATGGGTGGATGAATGTGCCGCTTTCACATCAAGAGATGGTCGACATTATTTTTGATACCCCTTCGAGTCAACGCTATGAAAAAGCGATAAGTCATTTGGGATTTGATCCATCACATTTATCTGGAGAGGCAGGGCATGCCTAATCCAATCCAGAGGCCGATAACGATACTGGCTTTTGATTATGGAACGCGCAGGGTTGGTGTTGCAGTAGGCAATACAGAGATAAAGGTAAGTCAGGCATTGAAGACGATTGCTGCTACTAATGCAGAGATTTTGTTCCAGGAGCTTGAAAACCTTATAAAGGAGTGGCAGCCAGATCAGATCGTAGTAGGGCTACCAACCCACCCTGACGGTTCTGAGCATGAAATGACGGCCAAATCGAAGCGTTTTGGCAATCAGCTACATGGGCGCTTCAATTTGCCTGTGAGCTGGGTGGATGAGCGCTATACATCGGCAGTTTTGGAGGGTGACCCTCAGATGCACGACAATCTAGATGCACATTCTGCGGCGCTCATTTTGGAGCAATATTTTGCAGAATATCAATAAGCACCGGAACTAAAGAATGAACGCTGAATCCTTATATCAAAAATTACTAGAAAATCTGCGCGCTAGATTGCGATCTGGATCTTTTGAGCTTGCTGGCCTGGCGATGGGTGGCGCATGGATTGCCCAGCGTTTAGCGCAGGATTTAGGCTTACCTCACTATGGTGTGATTAATGTGGCTTTTCATCGCGATGATTATGCAGAAAAAGGAATGACTGCTTTAAGAACATCGAGCACTATGCCTACCAAGTTACCTTTTGATGTTAATAGTGCAAATATCATCTTGATTGATGATGTTTTATATACCGGAAGAACTGTACGAGCTGCTCTCAATGAATTATTTGATTTTGGTCGGCCCGCTCAAGTTGAGTTAATGGTTTTAGCCGATCGCGGTAAACGTGAATTACCGATTAGCGCAAATTTTGTAGGCGAAGTGGTTGAAGTCCCAGAGCAAAAAATCTTAGTTTTGGAA
>CAIVXR010000081.1 GCA_903909925.1 uncultured beta proteobacterium
GCAGTGATTCCAATTGCAGGTGATCAAATTACCAATGACATTGCAATGGCGTTACGTACGCCAACGATTGATGCCGAGGATCTGAAAATTGCGCATGGTATTGCCCGTCAAGAGATGGCGGATCCAACTGCCATGATTGATGTTCCTGGAGTTGGTGATCGTGATCCACGCCCAATGTCTAAACAAGCATTGGCTGCAGTCATTGAGCCTCGTGTTGAAGAACTATTTACCCTCGTAAGAGGCGTAGTTCGGGATTCTGGTTATGAGGATATGGTTTCCTCAGGAATTGTTTTAACAGGCGGTACAGCATTAATGCCAGGCATGGTGGAGTTGGCTGAACAAGTTTTCTTAAGACCAGCTCGTATTGGTACACCAGAGTACCGCGGGCATCTCCATGAGGTCTTACGTAGTCCTAGATATGCCACCAGCATTGGTTTGCTGATGGAAGGCCAGTCGCAATTATTGCGTGGCCGTCGTGTTTCTCAATCAGGCGCATTACAGGGTGTTATGTCGCGCATGAAGGAATGGTTTGCAGGAAATTTTTAAGTAATTTTTTTGAAGTTTTTTCGTCGTCGTCAATGTAGTACGTATTTACCTAGGAGGGTATATGGAATTTGAAATGTTAGATCAAGAAACAGCTGGCAAGACCATTATTAAAGTGGTCGGAGTCGGTGGCGCTGGTGGTAATGCTGTCCAGCATATGATCCGTCGTGGTGTTAATGGCGTAGAGTTCATTTGCATGAACACCGATGATGGCGCTTTGCAGCGTTCAGAGGCATCTGTGAATTTGCAACTGGGTTCTAGCGGATTAGGCGCTGGTGCCAAACCAGAAATCGGCGCAGCTTCTGCTGAAGAAGCCCGTGCTCGCATTGCTGATACATTGCAAGGCGCACACATGGTGTTCATCACTGCTGGTATGGGTGGCGGCACAGGAACTGGAGCGGCCCCAATCGTGGCTCAAGTGGCCAAAGAAATGGGCATTCTCACTGTTGGTGTCATCAGTAAGCCATTTGATTTTGAGGGTGTGAAGCGCTTGAAAGTTGCGGAGAATGGCGCAACTGAGCTCGAGTCTTATGTAGATTCACTGATTGTTGTACTCAATGAAAAACTCTTTGAAGTGATGGGTGAAGATGCTGAGTTTGATAAAGCATTTGCTTGTGCGGATGACGTGTTACACAACGCTGTTTCAGGTATCGCAGAGATCATCAACGTTCAAGGTTTGATCAACGTTGACTTTGAGGATGTTAAGACAGTCATGGGCGAGCAAGGTAAAGCGATGATGGGAACGGCAACGGTTTCTGGTATGGATCGCGCACGCTTGGCCGCTGAAGCTGCAGTAGCATCACCATTGCTAGAAGGTGTTGATTTATCGGGCGCGCGCGGTGTATTGGTCAATATTACCGCTAGTCGTTCATTAAAACTGTCTGAAACTCGTGAAGTCATGGCAGCGATTCGTGGTTATGCTGCAGATGATGCAACTGTTATTTTCGGAACTGTGTATGACGAAAGTTTAGGTGATGCATTGCGAGTAACTGTTGTTGCTACTGGTTTGAATAATCCCCAATCCCGTAAAAACAATCAACCTGAAGTAGTTTGGAGACAGGCTACTGGTACTCATGATGCAATGCCAACCATGGCAGACCTCAATAGTTTTGCTCCTGCTAGCGCATCAGCAGCAATGAGTAAAGTGAATTTAGATTCACCATTAAGTACTAGCGCAGGTTTAGCTCAAACTGGAACAGGTAGCGCTCCAGCCGTTGCAGCTCAACCAGCAAGTGCTGGCGTTGACTATAGCCAATATGATTTGCCACGGGTCTTTCGTAACTCTCGTGAAGCGACTCCTGCGCCTACATTAGGTGCGGACAGCTCTCCTCAGGCTAAATCCATGTTGGACAAAGGGGCGGATTACTATGAAATCCCAGCCTTTTTACGTAAACAAGCAGATTAACTAACTGCTTAATACAATAGGTAATTGCAGAATGCCAGCGCGGCGCCCCTCC
>CAIVXR010000082.1 GCA_903909925.1 uncultured beta proteobacterium
ACCATCGGCTTTACGAAATCCTTTTCCTGGTAGCCCATGGCGTAATACATCGAGCGATTGGGTGCGCGAGCAACTCCTTCGGTGACCATGCGTGAGCGTTCATTAAGGCGTTTCATGCTTATTACTCCAGAAAAGGTTAGTGTGCAAAGGCTCTATTGTGCCGTGAGATCAGATTGGGAGCTAAGCAGACCATGAGGCATCAGTAGAGCTAATATATATTGCGATGCAATATGAAAAGGGAATGAATACATCACTATAGATGGTAATTATTAGCTATGAAGCTAATAGCCTGGTGTAAGTTAGTACTGTAAATTAGTCAAATTATTACTTTTCCCTTTGAATTCAATGACTAAAGTCGGCCATATCTACCTGATTGATGATGACGAATCGATGCGTATCTCGCTAGCCAGAATGCTGCGTGAGTTGGGCTATTTGGTAGAGGATTACGCCTCTGCCAGTATTTTTTTGGAAAAGTCCGTACCTGTATCCCCAGCAGTCATTCTTTTGGATATGCAGTTGCCAGATATGACTGGTCTGGATCTACAAGAAAGACTTCTGAAATTAGGCCGTAAGACCCCCATTGTTTTTATCAGCGGTCAAAGTCACCCTCATCAAATTGTTCAAGGCCTAAAAAAGGGGGCAGTCGATTTTCTGTTTAAACCCTTTAATTTGGAAGAATTGCTCAAAGCTGTGGCAGATGCAGTGGATTTTGATAGCCGCCAGTTAAAGCGCATTTCTTTAGACATGGAAACGAGAAGGGACTATGCCAGCCTGACGCCAAGAGAGCGTGAAGTCTGTGGCTGGCTAGTTAAGGGACTTCTAAATAAAGATATTGCCGTCAAACTAGGCACTACTGATGCCACCATTAAGGTTCATAAAGCTAGAGTGATGGAAAAAATGCACGCAGATTCAGTGCAGAGCTTGGTGAAGAAATACTTAGAGTCAGATTTAGAAAATCACGCTTTGAGTCACTAGCCTTTAAGCTAATTACTTTGATGGTACATAAGTACTACTATGGAAAAAAGTATTAAAGTTAACAGTCGATTAGAGTTGTCACTTTAAAAAATAGCGAGATTTATCTTAGATGGGCAATCAAGCAAAACTTCCGGAGATTCGAAAAGAAGCTTTTTCAAAAGCCCGGGAAAGTCTTGGTTTAAGCACTAAGGATTTATCTGGTATGGCTTGCCTCTCAGTGCGCCAAATAGAGCAAATCGAAAATGGGGAAATGAGTTCGTTTTATAGCCCCCAAATTAAGATCACTGCTGCAAAAAAAGTTGCACTTCTACTTAAATTAACAGATGAAGACGCATTTGATTTTGGTGAGAAATCTCTGCCAGCAAAAATCGTTACCGAAAAAATTGCTGAACCAGTTGCTGAAAAAGTTGAAATTGTAGAAAAAGCGCCTGTACCTGAAAAAAAATCCAAGCCACAGCAAGTGGAGGAGACGCCCAAAGCGGTTACCAAAACTCCAGAGCCTGTGAGGTATCTTGAGGGTAGTAAAGCAGCCTCAAAAGATAATCCTAAAAAGAAACTCTTTGTTTTATTTGGCATTGCTGCTGCACTTGTATTTTCAGCAGTCAATCTACGACCACTATTTTTCCCCGAGCAACCCAAAGAAGAAATTGTGGTGGCAACAGTGCCAGAGGCTCCGCCTGCTAATGTCCCCGTGGACGAAGCCAAGCCAGCTCTGACTGTACAAGCGCCTGTGTCAGCACCACTTCCAGTGGCAGACGCTGCTGTTCCAGTCGCAGTAGTTTCTACAGAATGCCCAGCAGTTGATGCGACGGCAACGACTTATAAGCCTGAGGCCCCAAAAAAATCTGGCGATATGGTTTACCTTCAATCCAAGATGGCGCAAACCGTTTGCGTGATTGATGCCTCGGGTAAGAATCAAAATAAAACTTTGGAGCCTGGGGTGGGGGCAAGTATTTATGGCAAGCCACCATTTAAAGTGCTTACATTAGGTCTTAATCAATTAGACTTGTATTTCCAGGGAGCTAAGGTGCGAACAGGCGGCACTGGCAAGACAATTATTTTAGAGGCAGCTGAAATCATCCAGCCTGCAGCTTCAACAGATTCTCAGTTGCGCTAAGAATCTGTATTAGCTTAAACAGCAATCAAACTGCAGATTCGTTCGTTTCGCCAGTGCGAATCCGAATCACTTGCTCAACGGCAGTAACAAAAATCTTTCCGTCACCAATTTTTCCAGTGTGGGCAGCTTTAGTAATGGCCTCAATGGCAGCCTCAACGCGATCGCTTGGAACGACAGCTTCTACTTTAACCTTGGGCAAAAAGTCGACTACATACTCGGCACCACGATAGAGCTCAGTATGACCTTTTTGGCGACCAAAGCCTTTAACTTCGGTCACAGTTAAGCCAGTCACGCCTACTTCTGCCAAAGCTTCACGAACTTCGTCTAGTTTGAACGGTTTAATGATTGATGTAATTAATTTCATTTATTCCCCCTAATGCAGTAATCATACCTAGAACTCAAATATAACGCTAAAAACAAATGCTTTTATCAATTATTAAGCTCTAAATTGTGAAGTAATTGGGTAGCGCCAATCGCGGCCAAAAGCGCGGGTGGTTACACGAACCCCGGGCGGCGCTTGGCGGCGCTTATATTCATTTAATTTGATCAGGCGAGTCACTTTCTCTACGCTCTCGGAATCAAAGCCGGCAGCAATGATTTGGGCGATAGATTGATTCTGTTCCATATAACGCTCGACGATGCCATCTAAGACTTCATAAGAAGGCAAGCTATCTTGATCAGTTTGGTCAGGGCGCAATTCTGCTGAAGGAGCGCGCGTTAAGATCCGCGTGGGAATGACTGGCTTAATGCTATTGCGGTAATCACACAGTCGATACACCAAAGTCTTGGCAATATCTTTGATAACTGCAAAGCCACCAGCCATATCGCCATAAAGAGTGCAGTAGCCAACAGCCATCTCGCTCTTGTTGCCAGTGGTCAACACTAGGCGCCCTGTTTTATTCGAGAGAGCCATGAGCAATGTGCCGCGGACACGAGCTTGAATATTCTCTTCAGTAGCGTCTAGCTTTAACCCTTTGAACTGTCCTGCAAGAGATTCTTCGAGGGCATCTACTGGACCGCTGATTGGAATCTCGTCGTATTGCACGCCTAAATTCTTGGCCATCTCGCTGGCATCAATCCAGGAAATGTCAGCTGTATAGCGCGAAGCCATCATCACGGCGCGCACCTTGTCGGCACCTAGTGCATCAACTGCGATAGCTAAAACTAAAGCAGAATCTACACCACCCGATAAGCCAATGATGACTCCGGAAAAATGATTTTTAGTCACGTAGTCGCGCACACCTAAAACAAGTGCTTGATAGGCTTGTGCCTCAACACTTTGTGGTGGGCTCATCAGCCCCTTCTCTAATTGACCAGAGGCGCTAACACTTACAATCCCGAGGCCAACTTCGAACTGGGGCATTGCCATGACTACTTCACCGACTCCGTTTAATGCAAATGAACCGCCATCAAACACTAATTCATCTTGCCCACCAACTGCATTGACATAGACCAAAGGCATTTTGGTTTGTGCAATGTGTGCACGCAATACATCAATACGCAAGGCTTCTTTTTTCAGATGGTAAGGTGACGCGTTTGGAACAAGTAAAACTTGAGCACCGGCAGCATGCGCTTGTTTAGCTGGGGCAGCGTGCCACGCGTCTTCACACAGGATCACACCGAAGCGGATGCCATTGCATTCAAATACACAGGCCTCTTTGCCAGGAACAAAGTAACGCACTTCATCGAATACTTCGTGGTTAGGTAATTCTTGTTTGGCATAGCCTGCAATAACTTTGCCGTTTTGCAAAACGGATGCATAGTTTTGTAGACCAGCTAAAGTCTTTTTGGGGTGGCCCACAATTACCGTGAGATCTGGGTATTGAGCTAGCTCAATCATCAAAAGATCGAGCTGCTGCTGCGCTTTCTCAATAAAAGCAGGGCGCAGTAATAAATCTTCGGGGGGATAGCCGGTGAGCGAGAGCTCTGGCGTAATTACTAGTTTGGCCCCCTGCTTAACAGCTTCTTGGGCAGCCTTGTGAATCAGTTGCGCGTTACCAACCAAATCCCCCAGCATGGGATTCATTTGGACTAGGGCAATTTTCTGTGCACTCACTCAGAATCACAAAGCCTTTTTAAATAAATCAGTTAGTAGAACAAAATGACTTAATGTTCTTTGTTGTAACGCTCGATGCCTTCTAGAATTTCTTTATGAGCATCTTCTACGCCACCCCAACCCTTTACTTTGACCCATTTTCCTGGCTCGAGATCTTTATAGTGCTCGAAGAAGTGTTGGATTTGGTTGAGGCGTAATTCATTGATGTCTGCTGGCTTTTGCCAGTGAGTATAGATAGGCAAAATTTTGTCTTCTGGGACAGCTAGTAATTTAGCGTCTTGTCCACCTTCATCCTCCATTTGCAATACGCCAAGTGCGCGGCAGCTCACAACTACACCCGGAATTAGTGGGAATGGAGTAATGACCAGGACGTCAACGGGGTCACCGTCACCAGCAATAGTTTTATTAATGTAGCCGTAGTTACAGGGATAGTGCATAGCAGTACCCATAAAACGATCTACGAAAATCGCACCACTTTCCTTATCCACTTCATACTTCACTGGATCAGCGTTCATGGGGATTTCAATGATGACGTTAAAGCTCTCAGGGATCTTTTTGCCAGGCTTGACATTGTCCAAACTCATAAATGCTCCAAATGGTGATTAGTAAATACCCTGATATTAGCAAACAGGCTCAGGGGTGATTCTGATTCATACTGTTACAGCTTTAGAGCCCTAGTTTAAAGCTTTAAAAAACTAGGCTCACTGAAGCGCTAGATATATAAAACAATAGGATCAACTTTAGGGAGTTCAAGCATGAGTAATGTCACTTTAGGCTTGTATTTTGCCTTAGCGTGTGGTGTCCTGGCCGTGATTTACGGTTTTGTGATGCGCAGCTGGATTTTGAAGCAAAGTACGGGCAACGCCAAAATGCAGGAGATTGCAGAGGCAATTCAGCAGGGCGCTGCCGCTTATTTATCACGTCAATATAAAACGATTGCTGTTGTTGGGGTGATTCTCACTATCCTCATGGCGCTCTTCTTAGACTTCGCAACTGCGATTGGCTTTGTAGTTGGGGCAGTGCTATCTGGAGCATGTGGCTTTATTGGTATGAATGTTTCAGTACGTGCCAATGTGCGAACAGCCCAAGCAGCTACTGTAGGCATGAACGAAGCACTCAATGTGGCATTTAAAGGCGGCGCAATTACTGGCATGCTAGTAGTTGGCCTTGGCCTCTTAGGTGTCGGCTTGTTCTTCATGTTCCTCGTTTCCATTGGCGCAGGACAGGATCTTTCTGCTGTATTACATCCATTGATTGGTTTGGCATTTGGTTCATCATTAATTTCGATCTTTGCGCGTCTTGGTGGCGGTATCTTCACTAAAGGTGCAGACGTTGGTGCTGACTTGGTTGGTAAAGTAGAAGCGGGTATTCCTGAAGATGACCCTCGTAATCCAGCTGTGATTGCTGATAACGTTGGCGATAACGTCGGTGACTGCGCTGGTATGGCAGCAGACCTCTTCGAAACTTATGCTGTGACATTGATTGCAACGATGGTGCTAGGCTCCTTGATGGTCACTGGCGCACCAGTAGCTGCGATTATTTATCCATTGGTATTGGGCGGAGTTTCCATCATCGCTTCTATCATTGGCTGCTCCTTTGTAAAAGCAACGCCTGGTATGAAGAATGTGATGCCAGCCCTATATAAGGGCTTAATCATTGCTGGTGGTTTGTCATTGGTAGCGTTCTACTTTGTAACAAACTTCATCATGCCCGATGATGCTTTAGGTATTCCTGGTAGCCAGTGGCGTTTATTTGGCTCTACAGTAGTAGG
>CAIVXR010000083.1 GCA_903909925.1 uncultured beta proteobacterium
GTGAATGAACCATGTGGATACTGTGGATACTCTTCGAGGTAACCAATTTTGTCTAAACGTTGTTGATCGCGCAACTTCACACGACACAAATTCAATACTGCATCTTGCATTGAGCAAGAAACTTTCTGACCTTTGCCAGTTTTTTGACGCTGCATCAAGGCAGTCAAAATACCAATTGCTAAATGCATACCAGTATTAGAGTCACCTAAAGCTGCCGCAGAAACTGTCGGAGGACCGTCCCAGAAGCCGGTCGTAGAAGCTGCACCACCAGCACACTGAGCAACGTTCTCATACACTTTTAAGTCTTCATATGAGTGGCCATCGCTAAAGCCTTTTACTGACGCCAAAATCATTTTTGGATTGAGTTCTTGGATACGCTTCCAAGAGAAGCCCATACGATCTAGTGCACCAGGGCCAAAGTTCTCAACCATGACATCGGAAACTTTAATCATCTTCTCCAATACTTCCTTACCTTCTGGAGTTTTAGTATCCAAAGTTAAGGAGCGCTTATTGCCGTTGAGCATAGTAAAGTACAAAGCATCTGCACCTGGGATATCACGTAATTGACTACGAGTAACGTCGCCAGAACCTGGGCGTTCAACCTTAATCACGTCTGCGCCATAAAATCCCAACAATTGAGTACATGCAGGACCCGCTTGAACATGGGTGAAGTCAATGATTCGAATGCCGTCTAATGGTTTAGTCATGTTTGTTTCTCCTTAAGTGTTTCTTGTTTGCTACTAAATTCAGTCTAAAAAAAATTAACTTTTGCTTTTAACTTCTAATTCCTACTTATTTCTTTCCAGCTGCAGTAGATGGATTTAAGTTTGTTAAACGTCCACTCTCAGTACCTGCGGTTTCATCAATAACAGCATTGATGAGGGCTGGTTTACCGGCAGCAATCGCTTCTGTTAGCGCTGCTTCCAATTCTGCTGGAGTAGTTACGTAGTAACCAACGCCACCGAACGCTTCAATCATTTTGTCGTAACGCGCATCCTTAACGAAAACGGTCGGAGCAACATCAGCGCCGCCAGTTGGGTTTACGTCAGTGCCACGGTATACGCCATTGTTGTTAAAAACGACTGTCGTGATTGGCAAGTTGTAACGGCAAACGGTTTCGAGTTCCATGCCACTAAAACCAAAGGCGCTATCGCCCTCTACTGCCACTGTTGGCAAGCCGCTGGTGACGGTGGCACCAATCGCATAGCCCATACCAATACCCATGATGCCCCAAGTACCAGAGTCAAAGCGCTTACGTGGCTTGTACATATCCACAATCGCACGGCAGTAATCCAAGGTGTTTGCACCTTCGTTTACCAAATTGACATCTGGGTTCTTTTTAATCACATCACGAATGACACGTAGTGCGCCATGGAAGTTCATTGGGCTTGCTTCTTTTGCCAATGTCTCAGCCATCTTGGCAGTGTTCTTATTTTTCTTCTCAGTGATTGCAGCAATCCATTCAGCGCTTGGCTTAGGAACAGAGGCAATACCTTTTAAGAGCTCGCCAACGCATGAGCCAATGTCACCAATCAATGGTGCGGCGATTTGTACGTTGCTATCAACTTCGTTTGCCTGAATATCGATCTGAATAAATTTCTTAGGATCCTTGCCCCAAGTCTTACCCTTACCGTGGGCCAGCAACCAGTTCAAGCGCGCACCAACCAACAACACTGCATCGGCCTCAGCCAACACAAATGAGCGTGCTGCAGAAGCAGATTGTGGGTGGTTATCAGGCAATAAACCTTTTGCCATCGACATTGGCAAGTAAGGAATACCAGACTTCTCAATCAAATCACGGATCTCTTTATCGGCTTGCGCGTAAGCAGCGCCTTTGCCCAAGAGAATCAATGGGCGTTTAGCACCTTTGAGTACATCTAATGCACGGGCTACTGCATCAGCAGCTGGAATCTGGCGTGGTACAGGGTCGATGACTTTAAAAATCGTTTTCTTAGCCTCATCAGCAGGCATGGTTTGAGCAAGCAGCTGAGCTGGCAGGTCTAAATAGACTCCACCTGGACGACCAGAAACTGCTGCACGGATCGCACGTGCAAAACCAATGCCGATATCTTCAATGTGATTAATACGATATGCAGCTTTGCAATATGGCTTAGCTGCATTGAGCTGATCCATCTCTTCGTAATCACCCTGCTGCAAGTCAACGATCTCGCGCTCACTTGAGCCGGAAATCAAAATCATTGGAAAACAGTTCACAGTTGCATTTGCTAATGCTGTTAAGCCGTTCAAGAAACCTGGCGCAGAAACGGTCATGCAAATACCAGGTTGTTGTGTCATGTAACCAGCAATCGCAGCAGCGTTACCTGCATGTTGCTCATGACGGAAACCAATAAAACGCATACCCTCTGCCTGTGCCAAACGACATAAGTCGGTAATTGGAATACCGACTAGACCGAAAATGGTATTGAGGTCATTTGCTTTTAAAGCATCAATGACGAGATGAAAGCCATCGGTTAATTGTGTGTTTTGGTTATCTGTTGTCATAGAATTTTGATATCAATTGCAGGTCACCACTGAGTGATGGGGCTATGCAATTTAGCTTTCGCTAGCTTCTCCAATAAAGTTATTAATTGCACTGCGGGTATTAGTCCCCGCTTGGCAGAGATGAATATTAGGCTCGGGGTGGAGGTTCATCATTGACTTCGGTCAATTTCCCCCTAATTCAAGCATCCCAAAGGGGCGCAAACCCATAAAACCTATATAAAAAGCTCTTTATGCTTTGTTTTAAGACGGCTCAAGGTCTCTGGAGAGAGGTTGAGATAGGAGGCTAGCTCCTTTTTGGGAAGCAACTCAAATAAGTCTTCATATTTACGAAGGAAACGCTCTACCCGGCCTGGGGCATCGAGCATATGCAAAGTAATGGTATGAGCCATGATCTCGCTCATAAGTCGCATCACTTCAAACTCAAAGCTTTCCTTGAGGGACTGATGTTGCTCCAAGAATTCGGCCCATTTTTTAAGGGGCATTCGGGCCACACGGGCTTTGGTAACAGCAGCGATACTATAAGGAGCTGCAGTCTTTAAGCGCCAAGCGGCGTAGCTAGTCTCAATATCTTTTTCACTGGCAAAGCGCAGAATCATTTCTTTAGCATCAGCACTAGACACAATGCGCTTCAAGATTCCATCTAAAACAAAGTATTGTTCCATCTGGTAATCACCTTGATGCAGCACAATTTCTGATTTTCTGAGATCTGAAATCTCTAAATGGCCCTCTAAATCAGCCATTGCATCCTGATCTAAGCTTTTTAAGACTGAGTTTTGGCTCAGCTGAAGGCGAATCAGGTTTTTTTCGGGGTGCTTATCTAATGCCGTCATAAATCTTTACTCCAAGAGTGCCAATTGTAGTCCTTAATACCTTAAAAACTAGATAAAAACCCTAAGCCACTAGGTGACTAAGCTAGAATGGCTTTGTCGTGGTGCTTTATTGCAGTGCAATAAAGTTAAACGGGAAACACTAAACGTGTGCTGCCCCCGCAACGGTAGGTAAATGCCTCCTCAATA
>CAIVXR010000084.1 GCA_903909925.1 uncultured beta proteobacterium
CAGTTACTAATGCAACCTTTCCTTTAAGAGAAAAACGTTCCAATATGTTTTTACTTTGGGTTACCTTGTCATCAGTCATAATTCTCATGCCCCCGTTACTAAGTATTTAATATCGCCCTGTCCTGGCTTATTACGTAAGAACTCAGGAAGTTGATCTAGCGTAATTGTTTTAGAAATCAGCGGGTCGATCTGTAATTTCCCGCTTGCAATGAGCTCAACGGCGCGCGCCTGGGTATAAGGGTTAATGTAAGAGCCAATAATACGAAGACCCCTGATGACAACGTCATAGACACTGAGTTCAGCTCTTTCATGAGAAGGCGCTACTCCAAGTACTAAGACAGTTCCACCTGACCGTGTTATTGCAACTGCTTGGTTGAAAGCTTCAATCACGCCGGCTGCCTCAAAAGTTACATCCATATCAACGAGCTCTTTTCTTACATCTTGAGCTGCAGGGTCAATCGTGCGAGTTGCGCCGATTGTTTCTGCAATTTCGCGGCGCTCTTTTTGCCGCGTAACAAGAACTATCTCAGATGCGCCAGCAAGTTTGCACAGTTGGATAATCAACATGCCCATTGATCCGCCGCCGATGACTGCAACTCTTTCGCCACCCTTAAGCTCAGCTAAATCCATTCCTCTAATGCAGCATGCCAAAGGCTCGACTAGGCCAAGATGCAGTGGATTAGTTGCCTTGGGCACTAAATATGCCTGGCTTTTTGGAAGCAATACATACTCCGCAAAACCGCCGTTAATTGTGACGCCAAGTGCAATCAGATTGCGGCAATGAGCCGATCTGCCTGCCTTGCAGTGATCGCATGTGCCACAAATAATATTTGGGTCTACGGAAACTAAATCACCGATCTTGAAATCAACATTTTTCCCAACTGCCGTCACGGTTCCGCCAAATTCATGTCCGAGTACAAGTGGCATCTTTGCTGGGTGTTCGCCAACTAAAATATGTCGGTCTGTTCCGCAAATTCCACAAGCAAGCATTTTTATCACTAATTCATCTGGACCTGGGGTTGGGGTAGGAATTTCTGTGACTACCAACTCATTGACCGCATTTAAAAGAACGGCTTTCATTGTTAGATACCTCTTCCTGCAAATCTAGAGCGTAAAAAGTGAATATTAAGACAGTATAGGTATTTTCAGACGAAGGCAATAGGTCTACTCTTTCACTTAGACCCATCTACTCTTAAAGACAATTGGAGCAAAAAATGCCAGCAAATAAGCCCTTGGAATTCGGCGGACATTCTTTAGTCTGGACAGGAGATTGGTCTCCAGAGAACGCACGTAAGTCTGCATCGAGTGCCCATAAAGCTGGCTATGACTACATTGAAATGCTGATGATTGAGCCTTGGAAAATTGATACAGCAATGACAAATGACTTGCTAGCTGAATTTAAGTTGAAGGCCACTGCTTCACTAGGACTTTCTTCAGAAAATGATGTCACAAGCACAAATCCTTCTATTGTGAAGAAGGGTGATGAATTGCTTCGCCAGGTAGTAGATAAACTGCATTCAATCGGGTCAACTGAACTCTGTGGTGTAATTTATTGCAGCCTCCAGAAATATCCTGGGCCTGCATCTGAAGAAAACCGATCAAACTCTGTCAAGGCGATGCAAAGACTCGCCGATTACGCAGCAGATAAGGGCATCAATATCAATTTTGAAGTTGTAAATAGATATGAAACAAACATTATGAATACTGGCAAAGAGGGACTGAAGTTTTTGGAAGCAGTCAATCGTCCAAATGCCTACCTACACCTTGATACCTATCACATGAATATTGAAGAAGATGGAATGGCTGCTGCTGTTCTAGAAGCAGGAGACAAGCTCGGATATGTTCATATCGGAGAGAGTCACCGTGGCTATCTAGGAACAGGAAATGTTGATTTTGATACTTTCTTTGGAGCGCTAAAGAAAATCAATTACTCGGGTCCTATTACTTTTGAGTCATTCTCTTCAGTGGTTGTCGACCCTGCGCTATCTAACGCACTGTGTATTTGGCGTAATTTGTGGAGCGATTCAGATGATCTGGCTTCTCATGCACTTAAATATATGAAGGCTAGATACTAAGAACGCCTTACTTTTTTAAGCCCAAGGGTTAATCACTACTTTTCCAGATTGTGGTGACATTGACATTTGCATGGCCGCATCAACATCCGCAAGTGCAAACTCGTGAGTGACCATGTCGGCAAATGGGTATTGCTTGGCATATTTTTCAAAAAGCTTGAGTGATGGGCCATAGGCATTTATCGGATGGTTTGAAAGGCCAATTAAGCGAATATTTTTACTCAGCACATGTCTATGCATGCTGATTGAAACTTCACCCGTATCCGCAAAATTTCCCATCTCAAGCAAGGTTCCACCCCTTCTAAGCATCTCAATACCTTCAATTACCGGTTCGGGGCGATTTGTCATATGAAGTACTAAACCAACACCAATCCCACCTGTAAGGGAGTGAATAAGTTTCAACCGCTCTTCTTTAGTTGTCTTGTCTACATTAATGGCAATATCAGCGCCAAATTTCTTTGCTAGATCAAGTCGGTAATCAGACTTATCAATAACAATAACTTTGCCAGCCCCCATCATGCCCAGTTTTGCAACATGCAATAGACCTAAAGGACCAACTCCAAAAACAACAACAGTGTCTCCTGTTGTAAAACCCTCAATGGAATAAGAACTAAAGTCCTGTAATTTATCTAATGACGCAGCACACGCCATTAACTCAGCTAAAACCGCAACTTTTGGTGAAATAGTATCTGGAACCTTATAGAAAAAAGTTCCTGGTTTTAAATACATATATTCAGCCCAGCCCCCAAGTAAATGTGGCCACTTGGCAGATGTGAAACTATTTCCATAACATTCTGACTTTGTGCACCATGTATATCCCATGACATGGGTGCAGTAATAGCACTTTCCACAAATCATGTCTGGACACATCACGATTCGATCGCCTACTTTTATTTTTTCTTGGTAATAGTCTCCTGATTCTTCAATTGCAGGTGATATCTCATCCACAATTCCTACATTTTCATGACCTTGAATAATGGGAAAGGGGGTATCTGTTTCAGCTTCAGTACCCGCATACTGTTTAGTCTCTCCCTGATAAGTATGTTTGTCGGTACCGCAAATGCCAGAGAGTTCAATTCTCATTAAAAGTGCGCCATCTTCTAGCTTGGGGCGATCAAACTCTTGTATTTCGTATTTACCTGGAGCTACAAGGACAGCTGCACGAATTTTCTTCATTTAATGACGCTATTACATGCACAGTTCTATAGCAAGGACCAGTTAATCAATCTTGTGCGCTTGAAGGGATTCGAACCCCTAACCTTCTGATCCGTAGTCAGATGCTCTATCCGTTGAGCTACAAGCGCTAGTTGTGGTGCTGGTGAATACTACCTTCTCACTCTTTGCCCCCCAAATGGAGCAATTTGTCGCGA
>CAIVXR010000085.1 GCA_903909925.1 uncultured beta proteobacterium
AGAAAGCTCTAGGTTCCATTGTGAGCAACATATCGCGCCCAAAGAAGCCTTTTAGCTCAGCTGCATCTCGTTCAAATGCCATGCCAGAATCTAAACTAAAGGTTGGAATCGTAAAACCTTGTGCTGGCAATGCGCCCACATTATTAAATGGGGTAGCGTTGTAGTTATTAGATTGAAAACTTACCTTGGGAGTTATGTAATAACCAGGGGTCACTTGCGGAAGAGACATTGCACCTTTAACCACTGTTCTATCTGCTTGACTGTATACACCAGGAGCAGTGGTTGCTAAATGGCCTTGAATGTTATATGCAAAGCGAGTGAAGTCTGTAGAGAAAGAGGTGGCAGGGCCAGTAGGTAAGGTTACATATTTGCCGCTCGTATCTGAAGCAGTTGCTGTCAAACGATTGTTATAGGCAGCAGTAATGTTTGGCACAACGTTGTAGGGCGACTGAACTGTAACAGTTGGATCAGGTTGAAGAGTCTGAAAGGTCAAAGCTCTAGCCGAAACATTCCAATTACTTAAGCTTCCTGTAAGGCCTTTAGTTGTCCCTACCTCTTGTCTAAATTGATTAGTTACAGCTCCCGCAATGCTTTGTGAAAATTGTGTTGGATACAGATTATCGGAAACTCTAGCAACGTTGGCATAGCCTGACCATGCTCCAGGCAAAGGTACGCCGCCAGGTCCGACACCACCACTGAAAACCTGTCGCTGCTGCCAATCGTACTTCCATCGATCGGTACCAGTTTGTTTATCGTATGGTAAAAACTCACCCGCAACTGTTCCAGAATATTTCGTATCGAGAAAACGATATTGCGCACCTAGCATGGTGCCGCGGTGATTCATATAGCGGGGCAACAATAGTAAGTCACGGTTGGGAGCAATGTTTACGTAATATGGCTGGGTAATATCCAAGCCATTATTCGAGTTGTAACCTGCGACTGGAGCCAAAATGCCTGTGCGGCGCTGACCTCCTGTCGGTGCTGTGAAATAAGGGACATAAGCAATTGGCACATCAAAAAACCGCATGACGCCATGTGTGCCAACCATTTCTTTTTGCTCGTTATCAATCTCTAAGGTACTTGTTGTGAAATACCAATCCATATTTTCAGGAGTACACGTGGTGTAAGTTGCCTTATCAAAGACAAATATGTCTGGGCCCACAACAGTTAGTTTTTTTGCCACCCCACTTCCGCGACTATCACGAAGTTCATATGCCGGTGTTTCCATTGCACCTTCGCGCGCATCCACTTTAAACTGCCCTTTGGGCCCCCTGAAGGTCACATTACCTTTTGAGAGTTCTGCATTACCCAGTAAATCTGCAATATCAGTATCTGGGTTGTAAGTGATTTCATCAGCCTTTAGAACTGCGCCATTACGACGAATTTGTGCCCGGCCTTTTAAATGCATATCGCGCTCGACCACACCATCAATAGAATCACTGGATGTAAAAGTCAGTGCTTTACCGTCTTCAATGGGCTTGCCTACACGAAGTTGATCGTCCAACTTTAAAATAGTGACATTGCCACGATCAGGCAACAAAACGGTATTGGTATTGGACTGTGAAAGCGGAGGTAATGGAGCAGGAGCCTGCGCCCGAATCGGGAGTGCGAGCTGAAGCAGTATTACCCCCATGATGACGCGCGGGGTTATAGCCAAAAAAAGAGGGGCGCAAAGGCCGGCGCGACGGCGATAATGACTCATGGATCCAGACCAGCCTTATTATACGAATCGACCATGACTGACTCTCGCTTAAATACCCTTCGTAAGTGGCTAGAAGCCCTAAAGCCTATCTGGCAATTAGATCTAGACACTTTGGCGCCAGCCTCAGCGGATGCGAGCTTTAGACGCTATTTCCGCATTGATTCCCAAAAGCCCAATTTGCAGACTTTAATCGTGATGGATGCACCCCCTCAGCACGAGCCTGTAGACGCCTTTATTCAGGTTGATTTATTACTCTCATCTGCCGGATTAAATGTTCCAAAAATACTCGAACAAAATATTGCCCAGGGCTTTCTTCTTTTAAATGATTTGGGCACTAAAACCTATCTCGCAGAACTCAATAATGAAACTGCAGATCATCTGTACAAAGATGCAACCAATGCTTTAATACAAATGCAATTGGCTAGCAAACCAAATGTATTACCAAACTATGATCAAGCGATATTACAAAGAGAGCTAGATCTGTTTCCCGAATGGTATCTAAAAAAACATCTGAATATTCAACTAAGCGATATACAGCAATCTCAGCTTAAACAAGCTTTTGAATTCATTATTGAAAATAATCTAGCGCAAGCAAAGGTCTATGTTCATCGGGATTACCATTCACGCAACTTAATGGTGACTGAAAAAAATAATCCTGGGGTAATCGATTTTCAAGATGCCGTTTATGGCCCTATTACTTACGACGCCTCCTCCTTATGGCGCGATGCATACATAGCATGGCCTGAAGAGCGTGTGATTGACTGGGTCATTAAATTCTGGGAAGAGGGTCGTAAAGCTAAATTGCCAATGCCAGATGATTTTGGTCAGTTCTATCGCGATTTTGAGTGGATGGGTCTGCAGCGTCACCTCAAAGTTCTGGGTATTTTTGCAAGACTCTTTCATCGTGATGGCAAGGATGGCTACCTCAAAGATATTCCCTTAGTATTGGAATACGCTATCGCTACTGCTAACCGCTATATTGAACTTAAGCCATTGGCACGTATTTTGGAAGCAACGCGCCAAAATAAAAAATAATTAGCAAGTCATAATGAACAAAATAAATTCTCTTCCTTGCTTTCTACTAGCTGCTGGCAGAGGTGAGCGGATGCGTCCACTCACTGATCACTTACCAAAGCCCTTATTAACTATTCAAAATAAATCATTACTGGCATGGCATCTTGAGAGTCTTGCTAAGTCAGGTATCCAAAAGGTTGTCATTAATCATGCATGGCTTGGAGAAAAAATTGAAGAAAGCTTGGGAGATGGTCATCAATTTGGCCTAAGTATTCAGTATTCTCCTGAGGGTACTGCTCTTGAAACTGCTGGAGGCATCCGTAAAGCGCTCCCCTTACTTTGCCCGGATGATTATTTTTTGGTCATAAATGGCGATGTATTTAGTCCTGATCTCAATGTAAATGTGTTAATTGGAGAGGCCTCAAAACTACGCAACAATCCAGCTAAGCCTTTAGCTCATCTACTCATGGTTCCAAATCCGGTTCAGCACCCAAACGGAGACTTCTACCTTAAAGACTCAATCATCAGTACGCACGCATCAGTCGGCGCAAAAAAGCTCACTTTTTCAGGAATCGGCATCTACCATAAGGATCTCTTTAAGGGTCTAGAAGTAGGCGCTCCAGCCAAACTGGCGCCCCTGCTGATAAAGGCAATGGAGCAAAATAAAGTGTCCGGTGAAAAATATACCGGTCCATGGCACGATGTAGGGACTCCACAACGCTTACAAGAGCTCAATGCAGCTTATGAATAACAAAATCTATCAAGAACGCAGAAATGCACTAGCAAAACAAATCTACACTAAATCAGGTGGTGGTGTTGCCGTTATCTCGACTGCACCCGAGCTTGCTCGTAATCGTGATAGCGAGTTTCCCTACCGCCATGACAGTGATTTCTTTTACTTAACCGGCTTTGAAGAGCCGGGTGCAACCTTGGTAATGGAAATTAAAAGTAGCGGGAAAGCCTACGAACTTCAATCCCACTTATTTTGTCGCCCAAAAGACCCCGAACGTGAAATTTGGGACGGCATTCGTCTTGGGCCTGAGGCAGCATCGGCAGCACTTGGTGTTGAGTTTGCGCACAGCAATCAAGAGCTCGATCGCAAACTGGGTGGACTACTGGCTGATCAAACTGCTATTTATATTCGCTTAGCAGAGAGCGCAGAAGCAGATTGTCGCTTGCGTCATTGGATGAAGCAAGTTCGAGCACAGGCACGTTCTGGCATTAACCCGCCCTCGGAGCTCCATGACGTTGAAGCACTCATTCATGAGATGCGCCTCTTTAAAGATGTCCATGAAATCGATACGATGCGCCGTGCTGCTGCCATTTCTGCGCGCGCCCATATTCGCGCAATGCAAAGGTGCAAGCCTGGCATTCGTGAATACCAACTCGAGGCAGAATTACTACATGAGTTCCGCAATAGTGGATCCCAAAGTGTTGCCTATAACAGTATTGTTGCTGGTGGCGCTAACGCTTGTATCTTGCACTATCGTGCTGGTGCAAGCGAACTTCGTAGTGGTGAACTTTGTTTAATTGATGCAGGTTGTGAGCTTAATGGTTATGCGTCTGATATCACGCGCACTTTTCCAGTAAGCGGAAAATATACCGGCCCTCAGCGGGCACTTTATGACATTACTCTCGCTGCACAAGAGGCAGCAGTTGCAATGACTAAACCAGGCAATTCTTTTATGCAACCTCATGAAGCGGCACTCAAAGTACTCACCCAAGGTCTGCTTGATGAAAAACTACTCAAATTGTCGGAACTCGGCTCGCTCGAGAACGCAATTGAAATTGCTGCTTATCGTCGTTTTTATATGCACCGAACTTCACACTGGTTAGGCATGGATGTGCATGATGTTGGCTCTTATCGTGAGAGCATTGGCGAAGAAGAGAAGCCTTGGCGTATTCTAAAAAGCGGTATGGTGATTACGATTGAGCCAGGTCTTTATGTAAGGCCTGCCGATGATATCGATGAGACCTTCTGGAATATTGGCATTCGGATTGAGGATGATGCAGTCATTAATGAATCTGGCTGTGAATTAATCTCTCGTGGCGCGCCAGTCAAGGCTGATGAAATTGAAGCCACTATGAAGAATGTCTAAATTTAAATCATGAGTGCCTCAAATTGCGACATCTTGATCCAGGGAGGCGGCCCAGTTGGTCTTGCTTGCGCGGCCTGGACCCTACAAAAGTTTCCAGATGCAAAAGTCATCCTGATTGATCGAAATCCAGTTAATGATGCTGATCTAGTTGCAGCTGATAGTCGGGGCATCGCCTTATCTCATGGCAGTAAATTATTGCTCGATACGATTCATGCCTGGCCTACTGATAGTGCTGACATATATCGTGTGCACGTTTCACAAGCAGGTCGCTTTGGTCGCGCACTGATGATACGCGAAGAGCTTAATCAAGATGCCTTGGGTCATATCATTCGCTATCGTGATATTCACGTGACCTTACGGCAAGCTTTAAGGTCCATCCAAAGTAAGACCCCTCATTTTGCTTGGCAACACATCAGTAAAGAAGCTGAACAGCCAAACATCGAGGCCAAATGTATTGTGCATGCCGAAGGTGGCTTATTTAAAACGCAAGATTGGGTTGAATCTGGTCGTGACTATGGGCAATCAGCCCTAGTTGGATTGGTTGAGGTGGAGAGTTCTGTCCCCCACCAGGCCTGGGAACGCTTCACAGCTGAAGGACCATTGGCGGTTTTACCAAGTCATTACGGTCCCAATATTTTGAACCTAGTGTGGTGTGGATCACCGCAGTCTTCACAGCACCGACTGCAATTAAGTGATGCTGATTTTCTAAGCTCATTGCAAAGTGAGTTTGGTTCGCGCATTGGGCGCTTTCTCAAAATTCAAGATCGTCGCTTGTATGAGCTCGGTCTCAACTATCGTAAAGAAATCACCAAAGATAATGAAGTGTGGATTGGCAATGCTGCACAAACTTTGCACCCAGTTGCAGGTCAGGGATTAAATTTAGGGTTGCGTGATGCTTACTTGCTTGCCGAAAAATTAGTGGGGGTATTTTCGGGAGCAATAGAAAACCAAACCCCGGGGGATATTCAGAGCGCATTGGAAAGTTATGCACAAACTCGCAAAGTAGATCGCACTACGACCATTGGTTTGACTGACTTCATGGCCAGAGTATTTACCTCGAATCTTGCCCCCGTTGTTCTAGCCCGTGGATTAGCTTTATCGGCCCTACAGTGGCTTCCTCCGGTCAAGACAGCCTTAGCTCGCCAGATGATGTTTGGTAGGCGCTAAGGGGCTTAAATACAGTTCTTAGTACGCATCCAATTAATTTGCATTGAAATAGATCATCTGCCTAAAAAATAGGCAGATTTGTGCTAAAGTGTCATGCTTCGCGCAAGACTCCAACTACACCAAATCCATTTTATGAAAATCGGTCCTCACCTCCTTGCAAATAGGCTTTTTGTAGCGCCTATGGCTGGTGTTACTGACCGTCCATTTAGACAGCTTTGCAAGAAATTGGGTGCTGGTTATGCTGTCTCAGAAATGGTGGCCTCTAACGCACTGCTTTGGAAAAGTGAAAAGACGCAACGTCGCGCAAATCATGTCGGCGAATTCAAACCCATCGCCGTGCAAATTGCAGGCGCAGATCCTGCCATGATGGCTGCGGCTGCAAAAATCAACGTGGATCATGGCGCCCAAATTATTGATATCAACATGGGTTGTCCCGCAAAAAAAGTATGTAACGTTGCTGCGGGTTCAGCCTTGCTACGTGACGAACCACTGGTACAAAGAATATTAGAAGCCGTTGTTAATGCGGTGGGCATTGGTCCTGATGCCGTTCCAGTGACATTGAAAATTCGCACGGGCTGGGATCGGGAACATAAAAATGCTATCGAGATTGCACGCCTGGCAGAAAAATCAGGCATCTCTATGCTGACCGTACATGGTCGCACCAAAGCCGATCTGTATCACGGCGAAGCTGAATACGAAACAATTACTGCTGTTAAAAACACTGTGGGCATTCCCATTGTTGCCAATGGCGACATTACTTCTCCAGAAAAAGCAAAAACTATTCTTAAAATCACGGGTGCTGATGCCATCATGATTGGTCGTGCAGCACAGGGCCGTCCATGGATCTTTCGTGAGATTAACCACTACCTAGAGACTGGCGGTGAGTTGCCAACCCCTGAAATTAATGAGATTCAAGACATCATGAATACTCATTTGCTTGATCACTATGAGTTTTATGGCGAGCACATTGGCCTACGTACAGCACGCAAACATATCGGTTGGTATTGTAAGGGTTTACGCGATTCGCATGCCTTTCGTCAGCGCATGAATACTGCTGATGATTGCAAAACTCAATTACAGATGGTCAATGATTATTTTGATGAGATGAAATCCCATTCTGATTGTTTACTTTTTTTAGAAGCGGCATAGCTGTTACGAGTTGTAGCCTAGTGATTTTCGTTTTTTAGATTTGAATATTTATGACCAATAAGCACCCTATTACTGAATGCATTGAAACCCAACTGCAAGGTTACTTAAATGACCTCAAAGGCACCCCTCCGACTGATATTTACGATATGGTATTGGCCGTAGTTGAAAAACCGATGCTGGAGCTTGTCATGCAGCATGCTAAACAAAATCAATCTTTGGCAGCGCAATACCTTGGCATTAATCGCAATACCTTGCACAAAAAACTCGTAGAACACAAATTACTTAAATAAGCACAACTA
>CAIVXR010000086.1 GCA_903909925.1 uncultured beta proteobacterium
ACGGTCTGTCATTACGCCTTGAGGGGTTGAAATAATTGCAATGCCCAAGCCATTCATTACTTCTGGAATGTCATGACGGCCTTTATAGATACGTAGACTTGGTGTGGATACACGGTCGATACGCTCAATAACAGGACGGCCTGCATAGTATTTGAGATCAATGTGTAGAACTGGCTTAGCTGCTTCACCTTTGATTTCGAAACTTTCGATATAGCCTTCATCTTGCAAAACTTTTGCGATGGCTACTTTAACTTTTGACGACGGCATCAAGACTACGGGTTTCTGCACTGCTTGCGCATTGCGGATCCTTGTCAACATGTCGGCGATTGGATCGCTGATACTCATGAGTTCTCCTAATTCTTTCGCCGCTTACCAGCTGGCCTTGGTTAAACCGGGGATTTCGCCACGGAAGGCGATTTCACGAATCTTGCTACGAGCCAAACCGAATTTACGGAATGTGCCACGTGGTCGACCGGTTAATGAACAACGATTTCTTTGACGAATCGGACTTGCGTTACGTGGAAGTGCCTGTAGTTTCAAGCGAGCTTCATAGCGCTCTTCATCGCTGCGGGATTGATCAGCGATGATCGCTTTGAGTTCAGCACGCTTTACAGCGTACTTCTCTACAGTTTTTGCGCGCTTATTCTCGCGCTCAATCAGGGATAGTTTTGCCACGTTAGCCTCTTAATTGCGGAAAGGGAATTTGAATGCTGCCAACAAAGCTTTTGCTTCTTCGTCGGTTTTAGCAGTCGTCGTAATACTGATATTGAGACCACGCAGGGCATCAATCTTGTCGTATTCGATTTCAGGGAAAATGATCTGTTCTTTAACGCCAATATTGTAATTACCGCGGCCGTCAAATGCTTTACCGGAGATTCCACGGAAGTCACGTACACGTGGTAATGCAACAGTAACGAAGCGATCCAAGAATTCGTACATGCGCTGACCACGCAATGTCACCATGGCACCGATTGGGTAGCCTTGACGAATTTTGAAACCTGCAATCGCTTTTTTAGCTTTAGTTACAACTGGCTTTTGGCCTGCAACTTTAGTTAAATCACCAACTGCATTTTCGATAATTTTCTTGTCATTCACTGCATCACCCAAGCCCATATTCAGGGTTACTTTGGTGATACGTGGTACTTCCATTGCAGACTTGTAACCAAACTTGGTAATCAAATCAGCAACAACTTTTTGTTGATAGTGTTCTTGAAAACGTGTGCTCATAATTTCTCCGTGCCCCTTATGCGCTTAATGTTGCGCCAGTGGTTTTGAGGAAACGCTGTTTTTTACCATCAACGAGTTTGATACCAACACGTGATGGTTTGCCGTTACCGTCAACCAAAGCCACATTAGAAATGTGAACAGGCATTGTCTTGTCAATCATGCCACCGGTTACACCAGCAGCAGGGTTTGGCTTAACGCTCTTTTTATAAATGTTCACGCCTTCGATCACTAATTTGTTCTCGAGAACGTCCGTGACAGTTCCTTGCTTGCCTTTATCGCGGCCAGTCAACAAAACTACGGAATCACCTTTACGAATTTTTTTCATATCAGCCTCTTAAATAACTTCGGGGGCGAGAGAAACGATCTTCATGAACTTTTCAGTACGCAATTCGCGTGTAACTGGTCCGAAGATGCGTGTGCCAATTGGCTCTAACTTAGCGTTGAGCAATACCGCAGCGTTTGCATCGAACTTAATCAATGAACCGTCTGGACGGCGAACACCCTTAGCTGTTCTGACTACAACAGCGTTATAAATATCACCTTTTTTTACACGGCCACGTGGAGCAGCTGACTTAACGCTGACTTTGATGACATCTCCGATACTGGCGTAACGACGCTTAGAGCCGCCCAATACCTTGATGCACAAAACTTCACTGGCGCCTGTGTTATCGGCGACCTGCAATCTACTTTCGGTTTGTATCATTTCTAATCCCCAACTTATTGGCCAAAGGCAAACAGTCTTGGTTCCGTCTATGGGCTTTAACGAAGGCTAAAACCCGGAATTAATGAAAATCACTGCTTCTCCAATAAAACCAGAGAAGCCTTCTATTCTACTACGTAAAACAGGGATTTTGAAAAAATTTCCACCAAAATCCCTTAAAAATACCTTAAATACCCTTTGAAGCCTCAACCAAACGGGTCACAACCCAAGATTTAGTACGTGAAATTGGTTTAGAT
>CAIVXR010000087.1 GCA_903909925.1 uncultured beta proteobacterium
ACCCAACAAGGCGCAGCTCTGGGTTGGGGCTATTGGCCAGCCTATCGTGTCTCTAGCGGGCAGTTCTGGACGATGCAACAGCGTATAAACGATTGCTATCGTCAGCAACGCTTCCCATTCCCAATATATGGCTCGGATCTGACTATGGCTTTGTCTATGTATATGGCAAAGAATGCTAATGGCGGCACTGTTGAAACCCCTGGTTTAAAGCGTTAATAGATAAGAGACAGAGACTATGAATATGAAGAACATGAAATCCCTCTTAGTTATTGGTAGCTTTGCTTTGGTAGCAATTGCAATGCAGGGATCCGCAGTCGCTCAACAAGTGAATGATCCTAAGTTCAATAAGATGATTAAGGATGGCTTTAAAGCGGATGGTATTGCTGGCTTAGATCGTATTGATCAAGATGCCACCCAAAAGTTTTGCTCGGACCCTGTATTTGCAAATAGTAAGCAGGGTGAAAAGATGCGTGAGAAGATCCAAAAAATCAATATGGATACTATTAAGCAGCCTTCTGATGGTAAATACATCGGCGACTGGAAGAAGGGTGAAGCCATTGCGCAAAGCGGTCGTGGTTCTACTTGGACTGATAAAGCAGACACCCCGATAGGTGGTGGTTGCTACAACTGTCATCAAATTGACCCCAAGGAAATTTCTTATGGAAACATTGGACCATCATTAACTGGTTACGGAAAATTACGTGGTAATTCTCAAGAAGTCATTACCTATACTTGGAATCGCATCAATAACTCCAAGGCCTATAACGCGTGTAGCAATATGCCACGATTTGCCCATTTCAAGCTCTTAAATGAACAGCAGATTCAGGATGTGATGGCCTTATTACTTGACCCTGCTTCTCCAGTGAATCAGTAAGCGAAGTATCGCAATAGTTTTAAAAGAAAAAGAACAGGCCGACAGGCCTGTTTTTGTAAAGGGGTAGATATGTCTTTGAGTCGTCGTGATTTTCTGCAAGCCTTAGCAGTTGCATCGGCTGGCGGAATGAGTTTGCAATCGAACTTTGTGAATGCTCAATCTACTGCACAAAAATTCTATGATTTGCCGAAGTTTGGTAATGTGCATTTCCTGCATTACACCGACTGCCACGCGCAGTTATTACCAATTTACTTTCGCGAGCCCAATGTCAATCTAGGTATTGACTCCCAAGAGGGAAAAACGCCTCACTTAGTAGGCGAATATTTCTTAAAGGCTAATGGGATTGCGCCAGGTACCCGTGATGCACACGCATTTACCTACTTAGACTATGTAGCAGCAGCTCAGAACTACGGCAAGATGGGTGGCTTCGCGCATATGGCCACTCTCATTAAACAAATGAAAGCCAATCGCCCTGGAGCGCTCTTACTTGACGGTGGTGACACCTGGCAGGGCTCTGCTACTGCGTTATGGACCAACGGTCAAGATATGGTGGATGCCGCTCTTGCTTTGGGTGTTGATGTGATGACGGCCCATTGGGAGATGACCCTGGGCGAAAAGCGCGTGATGGAAATTGTGAACAATGATTTCAAGGGCAAGATTTCTTTCATTGCACAAAACATCAAGACAGCAGATTTTGGTGATATGGTTTTTAACCCCTATGTTATGAAAGTGCAGAATGGCATTCAGACAGCCATTATTGGTCAAGCCTTCCCATACACACCGATAGCAAACCCTCGCTATTTCACGCCTGATTGGACCTTTGGTATTCAGGAAGAGAATATGCAAAAGACCATTGATGAAGTGAGAGCAAAAGGGGCAAAGGTAGTTGTGCTTCTATCTCATAATGGTATGGATGTGGATTTGAAGATGGCCTCACGTGTTCGTGGTTTGGATGCAATCTTGGGTGGTCATACCCATGATGGCGTGCCGATTCCAGTAAAGGTGAAAAATGCTGGTGGAATAACGCTGGTTACTAACGCTGGATCTAATAGTAAGTTCTTAGGTGTATTGGATTTTGATGTGAAGGGGGGCAAGCCAGTAGATTTTCGCTACAAGCTTTTCCCAATTTTCTCTAATATGATTCCTTCTGATCTTGCTATGAGCAAACTCATTGCTAAGATCAGAGCCCCCTATGAGACAAAGCTCAATGAGAAGCTAGCAACTACCGAAGGTCTTTTATATCGCCGCGGTAACTTCAATGGCAGCTTTGATCAACTCATCCTTGATGGTTTGATGGCACAGAAAAATGCTGAGATCGCATTCTCGCCAGGCTTTCGCTGGGGTACCAGTCTTTTGCCAGGACAAGCGATTACTCGTGAGAATCTCTTAGATCAAACAGCAATCACTTATCCATACACCACCGTTACGAATATGACGGGTGAGACGATTAAAACCATTTTGGAAGATGTGGCGGACAATTTATTCAATCCTGATCCGTATTATCAACAGGGTGGTGACATGGTGCGTGTTGGCGGTATGCAATACACCATTGATCCAGTCCAGGCTGTTGGTAAGCGGATTACCGATATGCGACTCAATGGTAAAGCAATCGATGCAAGTAAAACCTATAAAGTAGCAGGGTGGGCACCAGTGAGCGAAGATGCTAAGAGTGCTGGTGGCGAAGCTATTTGGGATGTCATGGAAAGACATTTAAGAGACGTTAAAGTGGTGAAGGCTGTTCAGTTGAATGAGCCTATCATTAAAGGCGTTAGTAAGAATCCAGGTATGGCTCCAATCTAATCAATTCTTAAAGGTTGTAACAATGAAAAAAATTATCCAGCTTATTTTTGCAGCCATCCTTGCTATTGGTTTTGCATCTCATGTCAGCGCACAATCTGCAGGACCTACAAAAGTCGTTTATCACATTGATGATGCTGAAGCCCAAGGCTTAAAAGGTTTGCGAAACATTCGTAATCACTTAGATGTTTCTCCCCAAACCACCATTATTGTTGTGACCCATGCCAATGGAGTAGATCTTCTCATGGAGGGGGCCAAAGATAAAAAGAATAATGTGGAATATGCCCCACTAGTAGGAGCCCTTAAGTCTCGCGGAGTGAAGTTTGAGGTTTGTGAAATTACTTTAAAAAATCGCAATCTGAAGAAAGATCAATTTATCTTGGATGCAGATTTCACACCATCTGGAGTAGTACGGGTTGCGGACCTGCAATATAAAGACGGCTTTGCCTATATCAAACCATAATTCCTAGCCAATGGATATCCGTTTTATAAAGAACCTAATAGGAGTCTTCATAGTATTTCCGATGTTTTTTAGTAGCACTTTCGGGCAGAACACCAAACCTGTCGATACCATTCAATTAAAACCTATTCAGGTTGCTCCTCATACTTATTTCGTGCAGGGCTTTGCAGAAATGGGAAGCAGTACTAACCAAAACTTTATTTCAAATGCTGGCTTTGTAGTGACTCCTACAGGTGTCGTAGTTGTGGACGCCTTAGGCTCACCTATTCTTGCGCAAAAATTGATTGCTGAAATCAAAAAGATCACCAATCAAAAAGTCGTTGCAGTGATTGTGAGTCACTATCATGCTGATCACATTTATGGATTGCAAGAGTTTAAGAGGATCGGCGCTAAGATTTACGCTCAAGGCGAAGGTAGAAACTATCTTTCTTCAGAAACCGCCAAGCAGCGCTTGATTGTCTCGCAAAGGGATTTTGCTCCTTGGGTAAATGCCAATACCAAGCTCATCACTGCTGATGTGTGGATTGATCAAAAACTCAAGCTATCTATTGGTGGGGTGGATTTTTTCATTAGTCGCGTTGGGCCTGCTCATGCACCCGAAGACTTAATGGTTTACGTGCCATCAGAAAAAGTCCTGTTTGCTGGAGATCTTGTTTTTAGGGGGCGTATCCCTTTTGTTGGTAATGCCGATAGTAAAGGCTGGCTGAAGGGCTTAGATGAGATTGAAAAATTCAATCCCAACATCGTGATTCCTGGGCATGGGAATTATTCTGTTAAGCCCTCTGAAGATATTGCTTTCACCAGAAATTACCTTAAATATCTGCGGGAATCAATGTCTACAGCGGCCATCAATATGGATCCCTTTGATGCAGCTTACAAACAGGCTAACTGGTCAGAATACGAAGGAATGCCTTTGTTTAAGGCTGCTAACCGCATGAACGCCTATAACGTCTACCTATCAATCCAGGCTGAGTAGGGCAATTTTGGTCGTTGGGCCTTAAAATAGCAGATTAATGCTAAATCCTTGATTTGTAATGAAAATGATTTTTATTCGATCTATTTCTTTGATTGCTCTCAGTGTGCTGTTTAGCACGCCGGTGATGGCTGCTCCTGATCTAGCAAATGGCAAGACTATTGACCAACAAAAATGCTATGCCTGCCATGCTAAGAAAACGGGCTTTGGTAATGGCGACATGATCTATACGCGCAGTGATAGCAAAGTAAAGTCTGTAGCCAATTTGAAAAAGACTGTTGGCATGTGTAATACCGAGCTGCGCTTAGATTTATTTCCTGAAGATGAAGCTGATGTAGTTGCTTATCTGAACCAGCAGTTTTATAAATTCAAACCTTAATTTTTTTAAATACAGTCGCTATGGATGTTGTAGATATCAATTCTCTCAGTAGGTCAGTCCTTTGGACTACTTTTGCCATTACTTTTTTGCTTGGTGCGTTGATGCAAAAAACGGGCTTTTGCAGCATGGGTGCCGTTTCCGATGTATTCATCATGTCTAGCTGGGGTCGCTTAAGACAGTGGTTCTTGGCGATTGGGATCGCTATTATCGGCTTTACTTTAATGTCTTATTTTGGCTTGATAGATCCTCTGAAAAGCTTTTACACCGGCAATAAGTTTTTATGGCTTTCGAGCGTTGTTGGTAGTATTTTGTTTGGTTTTGGCATGGTTCTAGCTTCAGGATGTGGCAGTAAAACTTTGGTACGTATTGGCGGTGGCAATTTAAAGTCCGTGATTGTTTTCATGGTTTTAGGTTTATTTGCCTATATGACTATGCGTGGTTTCTTGGGCGTTATTCGCATTAATACCCTCGACACAGTCTTCATTGCTTTTAGTACCCCACAAGACTTACCCAGCCTTCTAAGCGGTCCTCTAGGGATTGCTCGTAGCAATCTGCATCTTGCTTTAGGCTTGATCATCGGTTTCGCATTTATTACTTATGCCTTAATTAGCAAGACATTTTGGACGACTGAGAACCTGATTGCCGGTATTGGTGTCGGCTTGGCGATCTGCGCAGTATGGTGGGTATCAGGCAATCTAGGTTATGTTTCTGAAGATCCTAATACTTTAGAAGAAGTATTTTTAGTGACCAACTCTGGTCGTATGGAAAGCCTATCTTTTGTTGCCCCTTACGCTTATTCCTTAGATTGGCTCATGATGTATAGCGATACATCCAAAGTTCTCACAGTCGGTATTGTTGCCGTTCTAGGCATGATCTTAGGATCAGCCCTCATTGCTATTGCAAGTAAAACATTCCGCTGGGAATCTTTTCGTAACACTGAAGATACGGCAAACCATCTTATTGGTGCGGCTTTAATGGGGTTTGGTGGTGTTACAGCATTAGGCTGTACTGTAGGGCAGGGATTAAGCGGCATTTCTACTTTAGCCCTTGGATCATTATTGGCCTTGCCTGGATTTATTTTTGGCGCCTATTTGGGGATGCGTTATTTGCAATATCGTCTTGCTCCAAATCCTTGCAGTTAATTTTTTCATAGACTGGATTGCATTAATGCAAATTGACTGGCTTTCCTTCACACCCATTCCTTCCTTGCTTGGCGGGATGATTTTAGGCGGCGCTGCAGCACTCTATGTTCTTTTTCACGGTCGCATACTTGGTATTAGTGGGATCGTTGCTGGATTGCTTCATCCTCAATTGACCGACTCTGCTTGGCGCCTGAGTTTGGTTCTGGGTTTAATTTCAGCTCCATTTTTAGCAGCATTATTTTTCGGCATTATTCCAATCGTTGAGATTGACTCTGCTTGGATCGCCATTGTGATTGCGGGTCTTTTAGTAGGTTTTGGTGCTCAGTACGGTTCAGGATGCACTAGCGGTCATGGCATTTGTGGCTTGTCTCGTTTATCCCCTCGCTCATTGGTGGCAACACTCTCCTTTATGAGCGCTGGTTTTATTATTGTCTACATAATCCGTCATTTGATCGGAGGCTAAGATGAAAAAACATGTTGGCCTTTTTAGTCAGTATGCAATTGGCGTACTGTTTGGCTGGGGTTTGATTATTTCTGGCATGAGTAACCCCCAAAAGATTTTGGGATTCTTAGATTTGTTTGGCAACTGGGATCCATCTTTGATATTTGTCATGTTGGGTGCAGTCCTG
>CAIVXR010000088.1 GCA_903909925.1 uncultured beta proteobacterium
CAATAGTCGTTTGGGAGGTCAGGAATCTGAATATGCCACTGTGCGCGTCAATCGCATGGGAAGGCCAGATTCTGAGATTTACTAGCCCGGATACCGGCCAAGACAGGTGGAATTTCGCGGACGGGGACCTTCGCGCGCCGATGACAGCGCCTGATCTCTCGATCTTGCGCCCCATTGACGCTCGAACTCCTGCACGTGCAATTCTGTTCGACCCAGCTTACGGGGAAGTGAGCTAGGCAATCGACAACAGAAAGCATTTCATGAAGCAGCAGTTTAGTAAGAAAAAAATCGCCCTACTTTGCATTTTTGCACTTTGTCTACTCAATGAAATCCAAGCTCAATCTGATGAGATCAGCCCTCTAGTAATTAGCGCGACCGGGTATCAGCAGCCTCTTTCAAACGTTCTACCCTCTGTGAGCGTAATCACTCGAGAGGATATTGAAAGATCTCAAGCGCCAACAATTGCAGATTTACTGCAGGGTGAGCCAGGTCTTGAAATTGGAAGAAATGGCGGCCCAGGACAAGTTACCAGCTTCTTTTTACGAGGAAATCAAAGTACAAATTTAGTTATTTACGTTGATGGCGTCAGAGCGCCAACCGATGGCTACGGAAATATTACCTCCCTTAATATTCCGCCATCAACCATTCAGCAAATTGAAATTCTCAGAGGTGACTCTAGCGCTTTGTATGGCAATGCTGCAATTGGTGGTGTTATTAATATCTATACCCGACAGGGGGGCGATGGCGATTCGAAAGCATATGCCAGCCTATCAGCCGGAACTTACTCCACCCAAGATATGTTGGTTGGCTATGGTGGAAGGATTAACGATACAAAATTTAATATTAATTTTTCTGAGTCTAACAGCCAAGGATTTTCAACTCTTAACACTTCGCAATTCCAGCTATCAAATCCGAATAATGGTCAATATAACCGCCAATCTATAAATGCCTCACTTAGCCAAAACATCACAAAAGATTTAGAGCTTGGGGGAGGTCTTCAATACTTTGCATCGAATGCAACATATGGAGATCCTTATGCAGGGTCTATTGCTGCAGGTGGGGATGGCAGTAATTCCGCAACAACGTTTAATGCAAAGAATATCAGTACTAATTTCAATACTTTTGCAAAATACCGCATCAGTCAGGATTGGATCACCCGCCTAGATATCTTGCAATCACAACTTAATAGTCGATATTATTCAAATGCCAATATTACCGCATTAACTGCTGAGAATGAAGCTGTAAATGGATCAGGTTCTGGGAACCCTTTGTATTACACAACCAACTATTCCACGCAGAGCATCCAAACATTTACTAAATGGTTTAATACCTACAATCTTGATAAAGATAAGACTGCAACTTTTGGAATTGATAGAACACAGTCTGGATTCAATGATGGTTTTGGCGATCAAATGTCTCAAATTCTGCAGGGCTACCATGCAGGATATAGCCAGCGATATGAAAATCTTGATATTCAACTTAACGGCCGGCATGATGGAGTCGCTGTAAATCAACTAAGTTCTAGTAACAGCAATCAAAATTACAGTACGAATACGGGGCTTTTTGGTCTTGGCTACTACATTACTGATGCACTAAAGATCACAGGAACATCGTCTAAAGGATTTCAAGCTCCAACCGCTGCTCAAATCTTTGGAGCGCCTGGACAAGGCTTTTCTACCACCTTTAACCCTAATTTAGTTCCTCAAACTTCTTATTCAAATGAGGCGGGTTTTGCATACTCCAAATCAGAGTGGTTGACGCGCTTAGTTTATTTCAGCACCAGAACTACAAATGCAATTTTGTATCAGTCATCTACTGGACAATTTATAAATACACCCTACTTAACAAACCAAGGCTATGAATTAACCCAAAAGGCTCGATTACTTGGGGTAAATTTAAGTGCTGCCTACACAATACAAAATCCAATACAAACCTCTACAGGTACAGCACCTCAGCTTATCTCAAAACAGTTTGGCTCTCTTGATCTCAATAAGCCATTTGGTATTTACGACGTAGGTACAAAAGTAGTATTTTCTGGTACGAGACAAAGCACCCTAGTGGATCCAAATAATTTTTATGCTTCCTCGCCAGTCACTTTAAATGCTTATCAAGTGTGGAGTTTTTATGCTGGAATGAAAGTGAGCGAAGAATGGACTGCGCGTGTCCGGCTCAATAATGCCTTTAACGAACAATACCAGTTGGTGGGGGGATATAACACACCGGGACGAAACCTAATGCTAACCATGACCTATCAACAAAAATAAATAGGGTTCAGCCTACAGCCCCTGATCTGGGCTGTAGGCTGAATGTGGCTAAAGGGACATTTAAAAAACCTTTGCCTAAGGCTACAATGCCAATATGAGCGAGCATATCCCTTTCTCCCCTGACCAAACCGATACAGAAATCGAGTCTATCAGCGCGTCTGTAAAACGTTTGAGCGATAAAGTTCAAGCCATTAGTGAGGCAGTAAAAAACCTAACGCAAAACCGGGCTCAGCTTGAGAGCAAAATTGAGGGTGCGCAAAAGCGCATTCAACATATTTTGAGTCGCTTACCAGAACAAAGCGATGGACGCCAACTGAATTTACTTGGCGAAACGATTCCACCCAACAACGTAGAGGATGATAGTGAGCCAACAACGCATTGAAGTAACTTTAGCTGGGCAAAAAATTACTCTCGCTACCAGCGCAGAACACGAACCCTTGCTGCGTGCGGCATGCGTATTAGTTGATGAGCAAATTCAATTAGCTATTAGCGGTGGTAATAAGAGTATTGAGCGTGCCAGTATGATGGCTGCACTCAAAATTGCCGGTGATCTGATTACGCTACAAAAACAATCGCAACCAAGCTCCTCTTCTCATGTGAGTTCTGATGAAGTTGCAAGACTTCAAGCAGAAATCCACACTCTTGAAGATCAAGTGGATGCTTTGATGCAAACCCTTTCCCTGCCTGGCTCGCCAAGGCCAATAGTTCCTTGAACCGATGCGCAAGCATCCGGAACGATCTTTACCTTGTGGGCGTGAGCGTTTTGCAGATTCACAGTACCAACTCAGACTTGCTTACTCCCTGAATCTCTTAATGCACCCGAAGCAGAGTAGCCGTTCCACCTTGAACCTTAGGGTTCAGGATGACGGCCTAGCGGCTAAGGCGGGGAATTCATGTCTCTAATTGATGTCTTGGTCCTCTTAATCTGTGGCAGCGCTTCAGGCTTCCTTGCTGGATTACTTGGAATTGGTGGTGGCATGATCTTAGTGCCCTTTATGATTTTGGTTTTTAACCATGCAGGCTTTAATCAAGAAGTCATTGTTCACATGGCTATAGCATCTGGTATGGCCACTATTCCATTCACCTCAGTATCAGCAGTCAATGCTCATCACAAGCATGGCTCCATTCAATGGAAATTAGTAATGGCGATGGCACCTGGATTAGTCATCGGTAGCCTCGTTGGTGGCAGCAAAATATTTGATGCTCTCAAGACCTCATGGCTCTCATTATTCTTTGCAGTTTTTTTGGTCTATACCGCCACTCAGATGCTTTTAAATAAAAAACCAAAACCAGAAAGAGATCTTCCAGGTGGGATCGGATTATTTTCTTTTGGAGCATTTGCCGGCGCTGTATCAAGCCTAGTCGGCGCTGGTGGTGCCGTTCTTACAGTTCCATTTATGTTGTGGTGTAACGTCAAACCTCATATTGCAATGGCTAGCTCTTCTGGTTTGGGTTTTCCAATTGCAATTGCATCGACTATTGGTTACATCTATGGAAGCTGGGGACACCCCAATTTGCCGACTTGGTCACTTGGGTATGTCTACCTTCCAGCAGTGATCTGTATTGCAACAGTGAGTGTTTTAATGGCGCCTCATGGTGCGAAGATGGCCAGAAAACTGAATGTTGCCGCTCTCAAAAGAGTCTTTGGCATCATATTATTTTTCCTTGCAGCCTTCATGTTTAATGAAAGCCGCAAGGCATTCGGCTTTTAACTAGCTCGTATATTGCTGCCGCAAAATATTCTTTTGCACTTTACCCATTGCATTACGCGGTAAGTCAGCAACGATCTCTAAACGCTTTGGAATTTTAAAGTTTGCAATCTGTGTTTTCAGGCTAGCAATCATAGCGTCAGCATTCAACTTCGCACCCGCTTTTGGCACTACAACTGCCATCACAGCCTCACCAAAGTCTGGATGAGGAATACCAATCACTGCACTCTCATCTACACCATCCATATCATCGATAAAGCCTTCAATCTCTTTTGGGTACACGTTGTAACCACCAGAAATAATCAAGTCCTTACTGCGGCCAACGATACATAAATAATCCTTTGGAGCTTTGCCGCCATTGGCATCACCACCCCAACGCCCAACGTCGCCTGTCTTAAACCAACCATCTTTAGTAAATTCTTCAGCAGTTTTTTCAGGCATACGCCAGTAGCCAGGGAATACATTTGGGCCTTTAACTTGAATGCTACCAATTTCATTCACACCACATGGCTTATTCTTTTCATTTACCACACGTACTCTGACACCGGGCAGTGGCAAGCCAACGGAACCACCAACACGAGCACCTTTATATGGATTAGAAACCAACATCACAGTTTCACTCATGCCATAGCGCTCCAGAATTGGCTGACCAATCAATTGCTTGAAAGTATTGAATGTTTCTGTAAGTAATGGTGCTGACCCAGAAACAAACAAGCGCATATTGCGCGTCACCTTCTTATTAAAACCTTTGTCTGCAAGTAAACGGACATAGAAAGTAGGCACGCCCATCATCACTGTAGACTTTGGCATGTGATGGATCAGCTGCGCTGTATCCAAACGGGGCAACCAAATCATCTTGCTACCGTTAATTAGTGCACCATGGGCAGCCACAAATAAACCATGCACATGAAAGATAGGCAATGCATGTAATAACACATCATTTTTTTGCCAGCCCCAGAATTTCTGCAAGACCTGAGCATTGCTTCCCAGGTTTTTATGGGTGAGCATTGCCCCCTTACTGCGACCAGTAGTGCCTGAGGTATACAGAATAGCGGCAAGATCATCATCTTTAGCTGGGACAGTTTTAAATTGATCGCTCAAACCACCTGCTCTCTCCAAAAGAGTGCCTGTACGATTTTCATCAAGAGTAAATACATATTTAGTAGCAGCTTTTGCGGCCACTTTAGATACCCAGGAGAAATTCTTACTACTGCAAACAACTACGGTGGGTTGCGCATTCTCTAGAAAATATTGAATCTCAGCAGACTGATAGGCTGTATTGAGAGGCAGATAGACGTAGCCCGCCCGAATCGTAGCCAAATATAAGAAGAGAGCTTCAGGGGATTTCTCAACCTGGACGGCAACCCGTGCACCAGCTGGAAGCTTAAGGCTCTTGAGCAAGTTAGCCATCTTAGCAGTGGCACCCTCAAGATCAGCCCAGGAGTAATAAAGCCCATCATGCGTTTCTAATGCACATGCTTTTTTGTCTTTTGGAAATCCTTTTTCCAATAGTGAATATAAATTCATGAAATCATTCCTTAATTGCTTAGAGTCTTAAACTATTGGTGCGCCCATTACCCAATTTGATAGGCCGGTGGCAATTTCTGGGAAGAAGCAGAGGAGAACCACAGAAAGAAGCATGATGACAACAAAGGGCATTACCCCATAGATGATTTCACGTAAGGTGATATCCGGAGCAATATTTTTAATAACAAAAATATTCAAGCCGACCGGAGGGTGAATCAAGCCTGTTTCCATCACGATAGTCATCACCACGCCAAACCAGACCAAATCAAATCCAGCTGCACGCAGAGGCGGCAAAAAGATCGGTGAGGTCATCAAAATAATAGAGACTGGTGGCAAAAAGAATCCCAATACAATCACCATCGATAAAATTGCTGCTAACAATACCCAACGCGAAGCGCCGAGATCGACAATAGCCTGCGCAGCAGACTGACTCAGGTGCAAATAACTCATCACATTCGCAAATAAAAGCGACATACCAATGATGAACATCAGCATGGATGCTTCACGGATCGTGACATCTAGTAAAGGATAGAGATCCTTGAAGCGCCACATCCTGTAAATAATGGCAATCAATAGAAATGCAAATACCGCACCTAAACCCGCAGTTTCTGCCGGAGTAGCGTATCCGCCGTACAAGGCAACCATCACGCCAATTAATAAAACCAAGAAAGGCAATACCCTAGGCAATGCCATCATCTTTTGTTGCGCTGTGTAGGTTTGACGATCTAAGATTGGATTAGGAATCTTATCAACAGCATATGATTCGTAGGCTACTGAGTACTCTTTGCGGAAACGATAAATCGTATAGCCCGAAAAGAAGATGACCAGCATGATTCCAGGACCAATTGCTGCCAAGAATAAACGGCCAAGTGATTGCTCAGCAGCAACAGAATACAAAATCATCGTAATAGAGGGTGGCAACAAAATACCGAGGGTGCCACCAGCAGCAATTATCCCGGCTGCAAAACCAGGAGAATAACCACGCTTACGCATCTCCGGAATGCCAGCGCTACCAATAGCGGAACAGGTTGCAGGACTTGATCCAGCCATCGCAGCAAATAAGGCGCAAGCGAATACGTTAGCAACCCCTAAGCCCCCAGGAACCTTACCCATCCAAACGTGAAGTGCATCATATAAATCTTTACCAGCACGAGATCGGCCGATAGCCGCACCCTTCAAAATAAAAAGCGGTATGGACATCAGAGTGATGCTAGACATCTCCTCATATACGTTTTGTGCAACAGTATCAAGAGATGATGCCGGCATAAAGAAATACATAAAGATAATTGCCACAATACCTAAGGCAAAGGCAATTGAAATCCCTGAAAACATAATCAACAGAGTGACAACCGCAAACAAAAGTCCAATGGCTAAAACAGACATAATTAGTGACCACCCCTAATAAGATCAGGAGCTACTGCCTTTCTGATGAAGATTTGTAAAAATAATTGGAACGTCAGCAAGGCCATGCCAGCGAACATCATTGCGTAAGGAACCCACAAGGAAGGAGCCCATGTGGAGTTGGTCACTTGACCATCAACCCATGCTTCATGAAGTAAATCCCAAGTTTTCACAGAGAAAAATGCAAAAAATAGACAGGAAATAATATCGATGATGATGGCGCGCACTTTGTTTACTGGATGCGGCAGCAAACCTTCAATTGCAGAAATACCAATATGCCCACGCTTTTCTTGAACATAGGAACTACAAAGAAAAGTAACCCCCACCAAGCAGAACAAAGCAGCTTCGTCTTGCCAATCATTTGCTGCATGAAATATTCCACGCGACATAACGCTGTAGCTCAAGATTAAGGCTGCCGCCATCAGGGCAATTGAGCCAAGCCAGACTAGGCATTTATTCACCATAGTCATAACCCTATAGGCGGCCTCCAAAATTTTCATCATTTTAGCTAATCTTCTCTGCAGAGCGCATCATCGCTGCGCAAGTTTCATTACGCTCAGCAAATTCTTTCCATGCCGAGACTTTAGCTACAGCTTTCCATTTTTCCACTACGGATGCATCTAATTCATATACTTTATTACCAGCCTTTGCAAAGGCAATGGAAGCATCGATATCATCAAGTTTTGCTTGCTCAGTACCAAATTTTTCCATATCAGTGCCAACTGCCATAATAATTTCACGCTGTTTTGCTGGCAATGCATCAAACACTATTTTTGACATCATGAGTGGCTCTAACATATACCAGTAAGATTTATTTTTAGCGGAGGTAAAGTTTTTAGTCAGCTCTGCTAATTTGAATGACATCAAGCTCGCTGAGGAGGTATAGGCAGCATCTAATGAGCCCGTTTGAACTGCCTGATAGATTTCATTAGAAGGGATTGAGGTCATGACCGAACCGCCCGCTGCTTTCAGCATAGCGTCAAACTCTCGACTTCCACCGCGCACTTTTACACCCTTAACGTCATCAGGAACGATGATTGGGCCAGAACGCGTTGCAACGCCGCCAGCTTGCCAAACCCAGCTAACAATAATAATGCCCTTGGACTCCATTACCTTATTCAAGATCTTGCCAACTTCAGCATTCTTCCATTTAGCACCCTGATCGTAGCTAGTGACCAACCCCGGCATCAGACCAATATTGGCCTCAACAACTTCACCGCCTGCATAAGGCATTGGATAAAAACTCAAATCTAACGCCCCTTTGCGTAAAGCACTAAATTGGGCGTTGGTTTTCATCAAAGAAGATTGCGGATAAACATCAAACTTTAGGGCGCCATTTGTTTTCTTACTGACTTCATCAGCAAATTTCTTGCATAGGCGATCTCGGAAATCTGTGCCGCTTGGAAATTGATGTGAAATTTTCAGTGTTTGAGAGGCGGCAGTTTGTGCCCATGCATTAATGTCATATCCGGCAACGGATGCGCCTGCTGCACCAAGCAATAATGTTCGACGCAGCTGACTAATTTCCTTTGAATCTGTCATATTGATCTCCTTGATAACTATTATTTTGTAAACATCAGTTAATGCACTTTGCCAATTTTATGAGTTCTGGCTTTTTCGCTACATCATTTTAAAGCGAATCTCTTAGCACTACTCTGAGCAGTTGCTACTCTAAAACCCTATCTAGGGCACCATTAAACGGCCTACTGCCCTTGAATAATCAATTTCACCTTGAGTAAACCGCTCATGGTTCTCCTCTACGGCAGAAAGATCGTATAAATAATTGACCATTAATGCTGCTGATTCACGCAGACCCTTACGCGAAAGATCGGCTGACCAATTGATTTGATGTAGCTTTGCGCCATTTCCTAAATGAAACTTAGCAACAGGATTACCATTGCGTCCTGCTGAGCCGAGCCCTAAGTAAATACTGGCGAGACATAGTAAAGCTGATTTTTCTTTTGCAGTCGCAGTATCGGGATGCCATCCAGAACTTAAGCGCTCAGTCCAAGAGCGTTTGGCCAAACCAAGGGTCTCTATTGCTTGCTC
>CAIVXR010000089.1 GCA_903909925.1 uncultured beta proteobacterium
CTTTTCTACTGCGCATGCTATTTTGCCAATCGATAAATTGGATAGCTTTAAGGGCGCCCAAGGATATTTAGTTCAAACTAAAGCGCTCCCTATGGTCGATATTGAAGTCAGTATTGATGCTGGCGATCGTTACGACCCCATTGGTAAGAGCGGTTTAGCTGATATGACGGCAGGCCTTATGAATTATGGGGTGGGGGGCGAGCAAGGCATGCTGAGCGAAGCTCAAATTGCAGATGAGATTGCAGACCTGGGTGCCAATATAAGCTTATCAGTTAGTGACGAACGTACCATTTTGCGCATACGTAGCTTAAGCAGAAAAGATTTGCGAGATCGGGCTGTGAAATTAGCGGCAGCAATGTTAAGTTCGCCTACTTATGAAGTAAAAATTCTGGAGCGCGAAAAGCAAAGGACGATTACCAGTTTGCTTGAAGCACAAACTAAGCCGGAATTTGTGCTTGAGAGGCGTTTTAAAAAATCTGTCTATGGCGAATACCCGCTTGGAAACACCCCAACTACTAAATCAATAGCCGCAGTTAGTAAGAATGATTTAATCCAATTTCATCAACAGTTTTATCGTAGTGACCGCATGATTGTGAGCATAGTGGGTGATGTGGACAAAGCTCAAGCTACTGAAATCATGCAGGTCCTGCTACAAAAGATTCCTCAATCAGGTCCTCCGATCGCTAAGTTGCCAGAGCTACCACGTTCGCCAGTTGAGCCATTGGCACAGCGCGAGACTCAGATTCCGTTTGATTCTCAGCAGGCGCATATCGCTATGGGTATGACAGCAGTTACTCGTAGTGATCCAGATTACTTCCCACTTTTGGTTGGTAATTACATATTAGGCGGCGGTGGCTTTGTATCCCGTTTAATGTCAGAGGTGCGCGAGCAGCGTGGGCTTGCCTATAGCGTCTTTAGTTACTTTGTTCCTGGTAAAGATACTGGTATTTTTCGCGCTGGCCTGCAGACCAAAAGCGATCAAGCCGCAATGGCTTTAGATGTCATGAGTTCAACCATTGCAAAATTTATTGCTGACGGACCAACACCATCGGAGTTACTCGCTGCCAAATCCAATTTAGTAAATGGCTATCCACTGCGGATTGATAACAATCGTAAACTATTGGATAACGTCTCATCAATTGCTTGGAATGATTTACCGCTCGATACGATGGAGATCTGGACCAAGCAAGTGGAAGCAGTCACATTAGAGCAGGTGAGTGCTGCTTTCCAGAAATATTTAGCAATGGATCGCATGAAAATCGTAGTGTTAGGAGCACAAAAATAAATAAGCCCACAAGGCCTCTCAGGGCAGAGCTACCTAAAAAAGTGCGCATCATCGGGGGTGTTTGGAGAAGTCGCTTATTAACCGTTTTAGATCTGCCTGGATTGCGGCCTACCACTGATCGAATCAGAGAAACCTTGTTTAATTGGCTTGGTCAGGATTTAACAGGTTTAGATTGCTTAGATCTATTTGCTGGCACTGGAGCGCTAGGTTTTGAGGCGGCTTCACGCGGTGCTGATGTCGTGGTGTTGTTGGAGAAAGATAAAAAATCCCATGCAAATTTGATGAATAATTTTTCTTTACTGCAGTCTTCACCAGTGGCTGGCAAGGTAGAAATCTTTCATCGAGATGGTCTGGAATATCTTAAGCAACAGGCTGCTGGCTCTAGAAATTTAATTTTCATAGATCCTCCTTTTCAAGATTCTGTCTTATTGGATCAAAGCGTCATCGAGGCTGGCCGTATTTGTGATGATTCCCGTGGGGGTGGTATTTATGTCGAATTTCCTTCGAATCGTCCTCGCCAGCAGATAGAAGCCCTACTGCCAGACTGGCATTGTGGAAAATACTTAGAGGCAGGCCAGGTAAAAGCTTGTCTATTTCGAGGTGGAAGAGGCTAAACTCTTGCCTATAGCTGATAAAGCCTTAGGAGAATTATGACTGTCGCTGTATACCCAGGAACATTTGATCCCTTTACTCGTGGTCACGAGGATTTAGTTCGTCGTGCATCGAGTATTTTTGATGAACTCATTGTGGGCGTTGCTTCTAGTCGTAGCAAGCACCCTTTCTTCTCTTTAGAAGAGCGGATTGATATCGCCACTGAAGTCCTTAGCCACTACTCTAATGTGAAGGTAGTGGGATTTGATGGGTTGTTAAAAGATTTTGCACGCGACCATAATGCGCGTGTAATTGTTCGCGGCTTGCGGGCAGTTTCTGACTTTGAATATGAATTCCAGATGGCTGGTATGAATCGCTATCTCTTGCCCGATGTTGAAACCCTCTTCTTAACCCCTTCTGATCAATATCAATTTATTTCAGGCACCTTTGTACGTGAAATTGCATCGATGGGTGGAGACGTTAGTAAGTTTGTTTTTCCATCGGTCGAGAAATGGTTGGTTAAAAAAATGGCGAGCAATAGCCAGGCTAAAAAGTAAGGTTAGCGAGACACATGGCCTTAATGATTACGGACGAATGCATCAACTGCGATGTGTGCGAGCCTGAGTGTCCTAACGATGC
>CAIVXR010000090.1 GCA_903909925.1 uncultured beta proteobacterium
ATCTTTTGACCAACCAATGCATTGAGTAGCGTTGATTTGCCCATATTGGGACGCCCAACAATAGCGATAGTGCCGCATCTAAACACGATTAGCCCTTCAGCTTAAGATTTAACTGCTCTTCGGCTACTTCTTTTTTGGCTGCTTTTTTCTTAGCCGACCGAGTTTTCTTGGGCTTACGAGACTCCTGTGGCAAAGCCTTGAGAACTGCTAGCAAAGCTTTCTTCGCGGCAGACTGTTCAGCAGCACGGCGTGATGCACCCTCGCCTTTTACGGAAACCTTCAGACTAGGGATTAAACACTCCACCTCAAATTGCTGATTATGAGCAGCGCCAGTAGTGCCAGTCACGTTATACGTGGGCAAAGGCAATTGATAGCTCTGCAAACACTCTTGCAAGAGTGTTTTGTCATCCTTGCCCAAAGTCTTGGGGTCAACTTGCGCAAGAATAATGGAATACAACTTTCTGAGGCATCCTTTTGCAGCATCAAATCCTCCATCCAAAAAGATTGCGCCAGTCACCGCTTCCAATGTATCAGCCAAAATAGAGGGCCGACGAAAGCCGCCACTCTTGAGCTCACCCTCACCTAGGCGTAAATAGTCTGATAAGGATAAAGTTTGCGCAATCTCATATAGAGCTTGCTGCTTCACTAAATTAGCCCGCACCCGTGAGAGATCGCCCTCATCTAAATCAGAGTAACGCTCATAAAGTAAATCTGCAACTACGCAATTGAGAATTGAATCTCCTAAAAACTCCAGGCGCTCGTTATTTTTCTTACTGTGACTGCGGTGAGTCAAGGCTTGATTCAAGAGCTCTGGCTTCTTGAAGGTATAGCCAAGACGCTCTTGCAGTGGTGCAGTTTCGATAACGGCGCGCGCGTTCATGATCTTTTACTCAAAGCCGCCAATGCGGCCCAGGTTACCGAGGTTTAACCAGACAAAGAAGGCTTTACCTACAATATTTTTATCTGGCACAAAACCCCAGTAGCGAGAATCAGCACTGTTATCACGGTTATCACCCATAGCAAAGTAATGCCCTGGCGGTACGGTACAAGTTAAACCAGCTTGCTGATATTGGCAAAAATCTGAGCCTGGAAAACGCTCAGTTGGAAATACGGTTGCAGGACGATCTGGATCATTCAAAATCTCGTGACGATTGCTACCCAAATCGAGAGGGAAAGCTTCTGCATAGCGTTTTGCATAGCGCATATTTTCAGGATCAAGATAGGATTCACCGCCACTGTATTGCAATGGCTGCCCATTAATCGTCAGGCGTTTATCCTGATAAGTAATCACATCACCCGGCAAAGCAACCACGCGCTTAATGTAATCAACAGACTCATCACGTGGATAACGGAACACCACTACATCACCACGCTTTGGGGTGCCTAGATCAACCACCTTTTGGTTGATCACCGGTAGACGAATGCCATAGGTAAATTTATTTACCAAGATGAAATCACCAATTTGCAAGGTTGGAATCATCGAGCCAGAAGGAATCTTAAAGGGCTCAATAATGAAAGACCGCAAAACAAATACTGCGCAGATCACTGGGAAGAAACCTGCGGTGTACTCCAACCATAAAGGCATACGATCAATACCTGCCACGCGTCTTTGCGGAGCAAAGTAGAACTTGTCAGCGGCATAAGCAATGCCAGTCACAACCACCAAGACTAAAAGGATGAGCGCAAAGTTCATTAATCTTCCACCTGCAAAATAGCCAAGAAAGCTTCCTGTGGAATTTCCACATTACCGACTTGTTTCATACGTTTCTTACCTTCTTTTTGCTTCTCTAGTAGCTTGCGCTTACGAGAGATATCACCGCCATAGCATTTAGCCAACACGTTTTTACGCAAGGCTTTGACGTTTTCGCGCGCAACAATATTGCTACCAATCGCCGCCTGAATAGCCACATCAAACATTTGGCGCGGAATAATGCCGCGCATCTTTGAGACTACCTCACGACCGCGGTGCTGACTATTGCTCCTATGGACAATCACTGAGAGGGCATCCACCCGATCGCCGTTAATCAAAATATCGACTTTCACTACATCAGCAGGGCGATATTCTTTGAATTCATAATCCATCGAGGCATAGCCCCGTGAAATGGATTTCAGGCGATCAAAAAAATCCATCACAATCTCTGCCATTGGCAGTTCATAGGTCAGTTGTACTTGGCGGCCTAAATAATTCATACCCGTCTGAATACCCCGCTTACCAACGCAAAGGGTGATGATGGAGCCTACATACTCTTGAGGCATATAGAGATTCACTGTGACAATCGGCTCCATGATGGTATCGACCTTACTCGTCTCTGGCATCTTCGCTGGGTTATCTACCATCAAGATCGTGCCATCAGATTGCTGTACTTGATATACCACGGTCGGTGCAGTAGTAATCAAGTTCATTCCGTACTGACGCTCTAAGCGCTCTTGCACGATCTCCATGTGTAGCAGGCCTAAGAAGCCGCAGCGGAATCCAAAACCTAAAGCTTGAGATACTTCTGGCTCATACAAGAGAGAAGCATCATTGAGTTTTAACTTCTCAAGTGATTCACGTAACTGATCATATTCACTTGCTTCCACTGGATATAAACCAGCAAACACTTGAGATTTCACTTCCTTAAATCCTGGCAAGGGTCCAGCAGCGGGCGCACGGCCTACTTGCCCGACAGCGTGTGTCACGGTATCGCCCACTTTTGCAGCCTTAAGTTCTTTAATGCCTGCGATGATGAAGCCTACCTGGCCAGCACTCAGCTCAGGGCGATCTACCGACTTAGGACTAAAGACACCTACGTGCTCAACTAAGTGAGTTGAGCCATTAGCCATCAAAGTAATTTTGTCTTTAGGTTTGAGAGTGCCATTCACAACGCGCACTAACATGACGACACCAACGTAGTTATCAAACCAAGAATCGATGATGAGGCACTGCAATGGCGCACTGGCATCACCTTTGGGTGGTGGCACACGACGAATCATTTCTTCAATGACTTCGATCACACCCAAACCAGTCTTTGCAGAACACGTTAGGGCATCACTAGCATCGATCCCAATCACATCTTCAATTTCTTGAATCGCACGCTCAGGATCAGCTTGTGGCAAATCAATCTTATTGAGAACAGGGACTACTTCAACGCCAAGCTCAATGGCGGTGTAACAGTTGGCCACTGTTTGCGCCTCAACACCCTGACTCGCATCGACTACCAATAAAGCGCCTTCACAAGCAGATAAGGAACGACTGACTTCGTATGAGAAGTCCACATGCCCTGGGGTATCAATCAGGTTGAGGTTATAAATCTTGCCATCTTTGGCTTTGTAATTGAGAGCCGCAGTTTGGGCCTTGATCGTGATGCCACGTTCACGCTCAATATCCATCGAATCAAGAACCTGGGCTTCCATTTCACGATCAGAAAGACCGCCACAAAGCTGAATAATGCGATCGGCGAGCGTAGATTTGCCGTGATCAATGTGGGCGATGATAGAAAAATTGCGGATTAAATCCATAGCGTCTTAATAGGTCATTCAAAAAACGCCTTGTCAGAACGCACCACAATGATGCGCTGCAAAAAGTCGTCTTAAGGGGATTGTAATGGGTGGCGCCTCAAGGGCGCTGAACCCCATTTTTGGGCCTAAAAAGGGCTTATTTTGGCCTTACCGGGATAACCAAGGTACTGTCAGCACGGCGTATGAAGACCGGAACAGCCTTATTGGCATCAAGGCCTTTGACAAGAGCCTCAAATTGCTTTGCGCCCGTGATATCGGCATCTGCAATCCGAATAATCACATCGCCGGGCCGAACACCAGATCTTGCCAAAGGACCATCGCCTAGGCCGATAACCTCAACGCCACCTTTGATATTCAAATCTTTCTTTTTGGCATCAGATAAGTCAGCGACCGCTACTCCAAAAGCATTAACACTATTGCTATTTGCAGCAGGAGCATCCGGTTTTTTAGCGGCGGCTTGAGCAGAATCTGTATCCGCAACAGTCACACTTAAATCGCGAGTGCTGCCCTTACGCCAAACTTGTACAGAAGCCACAGTTCCAGGTTTAGTTTCACCAACAACACGCGGCAAATCTGTTGACTTATTGAGTTCACGTCCATTGAAACTGAGAATCACATCACCCGCTTCAATACCACCAGCTGCGGCAGGACCATTAGGCTCAACATTGCGCACATAGGCGCCACGAGGTTTTCCTAGGCCCAAACTTTCGGCAACCTCTTTTGTCATCTCACCTAGGGCAACACCGATACGACCACGGGTCATTTTTCCATTCGTACGCAATTGATCTGCCACACGCATCGCTTCATCAATCGGAATTGCAAAGGAGATTCCCATATAGCCACCAGAGCGACTAAAGATTTGAGAGTTAATGCCAATTACTTGGCCAGCAGTGTTTAATAATGGGCCGCCAGAGTTCCCAGGATTGACCGCAACGTCAGTCTGAATAAAAGGTAAGTAATCACCTGTGTCACGACTCTTTGCCGATACGATGCCTGCTGTGACCGTGTTCTCAAGGCCAAATGGCGAACCGATTGCCAGAACCCACTCACCGACCCTTACCTTTGAAGAATCACCTAACGGTAATTTTGGTAAGTCACGCGCTTCAATTTTGACCACTGCTACGTCAGTGCGTTTATCTAAACCCAATAACTTGGCTTTGAACTCACGCTTGTCTGTTAAGGTCACATAAATAGTAGTAGCGCCCTCAACAACGTGTGCATTTGTCAAAATCAAACCATTAGATTCAATAATGAAACCGGAGCCCACTCCGCGATCTGCTTCTTGCGGTTTACCAGGATTTGGTTGCGCTTGTTTAGGTGCATTTGGAATTCCGGGAATCGGTACGCCAAAGAAACGGCGAAAGAATTCTGCTTGATCCTCAGGTATACCTGGGATGCCGCCTTGAGATTGCTGAACCATCACCTTTTCAGTAGTGCGAATATTCACCACAGCCGGACTAGCGCGTTCAACTAAATCCGCAAAATCCGGAATCATGACCCGCGGATTTTGTGCGAAGGCATTCGGTATTAGTGCAGCTTGCCCAAGACTCAAAATAGCCAGGAGCGCAATCAGGTACTTTTTCATAATGCTATAGGCCTACTTGGTAAAAACCAACAATGGAGATAAAGAGAATATTAGGTCAGCTTACCAAAAATCAAGGTGCCGTTAGTACCACCAAAGCCAAAGTTGTTTTTGACCGAATGCTCGATCTTCACATCCCTAGCAGTATTGGCGCAGTAGTCCAAGTCACACTCAGGATCTTGATTGAAGATATTAATGGTGGGTGGGGATTTCTGGTGATGAAGGGCCAGAATGGTGAACACAGACTCCAAACCGCCTGCGCCGCCCAAAAGGTGGCCAGTCATCGACTTGGTGGAATTAATTAAGACCTTTTTGGCTTGATCGCCAAGTGCTGCTTTAATGGCTTCGGTTTCATTCTTATCACCCAAAGGTGTAGAAGTACCGTGTGCATTGAGATACTGAATTTGATCTGGATTTAAGTGGGCATCGCGCATGGCGTTGACCATACAACGACGCGGACCGTCCATATTGGGTGCCGTCATATGATATGCATCACCACTCATGCCAAAACCAAGTAGTTCGCAATAGATTTTCGCGCCACGTGCTTTTGCATGTTCGTACTCTTCAAGTACAACCACACCAGCACCTTCGCCTAGAACAAAGCCATCACGGTCTTTATCCCAAGGACGTGATGCAGTTGCCGGATCATCATTACGAGTTGATAGTGCTCTTGCTGAAGCAAAGCCGCCCACACCCAAAGCAGAGATAGTAGATTCAGCGCCACCAGCCACCATCACATCGGCATCGCCATACTGAATTAAACGAGTAGCCAGACCAATACTATGCAAACCAGTAGTGCAGGCAGTCACCGCAGCAACGTTTGGACCCTTAAGGCCAAACAAAATACTAAGGTGCCCAGAAATCATATTAATGATTGAGCCCGGCACAAAGAATGGGGAGATACGGCGAGGGCCCCGAGCTAGTAACTCAGCCCCAGTTTCTTCAATCATGGGCAAGCCACCAATACCGGAGCCAACCATCACGCCTACGCGCTCGGCATTTTGCTCATTGATTTCTAAACCACTGTCACGAATAGCTTGCGTGCCTGCAGCAATACCGTAATGGATAAAGCTATCCATATGGCGCGCCTCTTTGGCAGAGACATATTCCTCAACGTTGAAATCTTTCACCTCTCCTGCGAAATGAACGCTCAATGGAGTGTGGTCGAATTTCGTGATGGTAGCAATGCCTGATTTGCCCGCAAGCACATTAGACCAAGCTACATCAACAGAATTACCAACGGGTGAGATGAGGCCAAGGCCGGTAACTACTACCCGGCGTCGGCCATTTGATGCTAACACAGTAAGACCTAGGCTAGGGAATTAACCCTGAGCTTTTGATTTAGCGAAGTCGATCGCGAGCTGAACTGTGGTGATTTTTTCGGCTTCCTCATCAGGAATTTCGATACCAAATTCATCTTCCAAAGCCATTACCAGCTCAACAGTGTCAAGAGAGTCAGCGCCCAGGTCATTCACAAAAGAAGATTCATTTTTGATATCTCCTTCAGCGACGCCTAATTGCTCAGCGACGATTTTCTTAACGCGTTGTTCGATGTTATCCATTAAGTCCCCCAGGGGTTGTAAAAAAACGATTGAAGAATTTTATCAGTTTGGCCGAGCAATCTAGCAAATTTGCCTAAAAATGGCCAAATCCTTACTTTAGCCTTAGGCTAAATAGAGTCCGCCATTGACGTGAAGGGTATTGCCCGTAATGTATCCAGCCGCTGGAGAGGCCAAAAATGCCACTGCCTGGGCCACATCCTCAGGACTGCCCAAGCGCGCCAAAGGAATGTTCACTTTTAGGGCATTTTGCTGCTCTTCACTCAGAGCGCGGGTCATATCCGTATCAATAAATCCAGGCGCCACGCAATTGACGGTGATATTACGGCTGCCAATTTCACGAGCCAGGGCACGGGTCATCCCAGAAACCCCTGCTTTTGCAGCGGCGTAATTTGCCTGTCCTGCGTTACCCATGTGACCTACGATCGAGGTGATATTAATAATACGGCCACCACGCGCCTTCATCATCGGGCGTAATACTGCTTGAGATAAACGAAACACTGAACTGAGATTGGTATCAATCACATCAGTCCACTCTTCAGATTTCATGCGCATCGCCAAGTTGTCACGTGTGATGCCAGCGTTATTCACCAAAATATTGATGCCGCCATGATCC
>CAIVXR010000091.1 GCA_903909925.1 uncultured beta proteobacterium
GCCAAATTAGCCTAGAAAAGCCTCTGAAACAGCCATCCCCCTATAATAGAGGTCTGCCCAGGTGGCGAAATTGGTAGACGCACCAGCTTCAGGTGCTGGCGATCGTAAGGTTGTGGGGGTTCGAGTCCCTTCCTGGGCACCAAACACTCCTACTTGTCCTAATATGGGGTCAAATCAGCCGATTACAAGCTGCTACTACTTCTCTCTTTTGATCCTTCTATCATTATTAGGCGAGCCAAAAACGAGCGGCTGTATAGACTGCCATACCAATCACTAGCGTTGGGATCATTTTCCTGCTGAAATAGAAAGCAATTAGGGCTGCAATTCCACCCCAAATATTAGGGAACCTCAGATTAAATTCAGCAATGCTGGAGGCGCTTACAGGTAAGAAAATTTCTGGAGCCAAAATGGCAATCAATGCAGCTAATGGCGCATATCGAATCGTCTCTAATGCCCACTCTGAGATTTTGATGCGATTGCCGAGAAAAATAAAGAAACAGCGCGCTACAAAAGTCATCACAATCATCCCAAAGATGAGGTAAGTAATTCTCATGCTGGGGTCATTCATGAGATCACCCCTTCTTTTGGAGATTTATCTAATATCATCCCCACAATGATTGCTGTGCCAACTGCCAAAATAATATTGAGCCGAAATGGCAAGCCATAGGTCACTACTGCGACAACTCCCGCCGTTACTGCGGCCCACCTAGCTGAAGCGCGATCTAGCATCGGCCCAATAATGACGATCAAAGCGACCGCGCCAGCAAAGGCTAAACCCCAATCATTCGGGATTTGACTTGCAAGCAAGATTCCCGTGATAGATGCCACTTGCCAAGCAATCCAGTTAGCGGCTTGAAAACCCAACATTCTATAAAGGCGTAAATGCTCTGGATCAGCAGCTAGCTCAGCTTTTGTCTCAGGCTTTGGATAACGCTTGATATGGTTTAGATAAGAAAAATCGGTAGTGAAATAGCCCAATAAAATTCTACGCCAGGTGGATAGATAGGAAAAATGGGCTTGTAATCCAAGGCTAAAAATAACAAAGCGTAAGTTCACCATGAGAGAAGTTGCTAAGATTACCCAAATAGGTGCTCCTACTGCAATCAAAGGAAGCGCAGCAAGCTGAGCGGAACCTGCGTATACCAGTAAGCTCATCGCAATTGCTTGCTGAATAGTTAATGCAGACTTAGCCATAGCAATGCCAGTCACCAAGCTCCAAGTCATAATTGTTACAGCAGAATGTGACATATCCTTAAAGCCGTAAATAAATTCTCGCCGCTGTGCTGGTATCATATGAAGGGGCTAGATTCCCATAGAGCGATGCAAAATCTTGGGCTTCATCTCATCCCAGAGACTCTCAAAGTCTTCTATTTTCGCTTCCGATACTTTTACCGGCTCAAAGAGTCCGCCAAAAATAATGGAATTCTTCTTCACTATTGTTTTATCGAACTCCGTAAGGCCAATTGGCTTATCGTCCATGTCTCGTGTTAACTCTGCGGAACAAACAATCACATCTTCATCATCGCTGTCCACGACCGCAAACTCAATATATTGCTGACTCTTATCAACAATCACCAAGGTACCTCTTGCATAAGAGACAGCATCATGCTCTTTGACGATATACGCCAAAAACTGATCCTCTTCTTCCTTTTCCATTTGCAGGTCATCAATAAAAAATAAAAACTGATCCCCTTGCCCACTCACCAAAGTAAATACCTTTGGCACCACACCATGGCCTAAGGCTAAGTTACGGTAATAAGCAGAAATTTCTACAGCAAGATTTTCAGAGAACAAATGCATAGTATGAATGTAGCTGAAAAATGAATTAAGCCAAGTTCTTCTTTAAGAATTCTAGAGTTCTATCCCAGGCTAGCTTGGCAGCATCGGCCTTGTACTCCAAAGGTGGTAAGCCACGAATAGCGGATTTTGGATTAGCAAAGGCATGCTTAGCGTCATAACGATGAAACTCATAGTGGGTGCCAGCTTCCTTTAGCTTCTCTTCTAGCTGATCTACACCTCCAATTGAGAAAAAATCATCGTGCAGCGCCCAATGAGCCATCATTGGCTTTTGAATTGCTGCCGCATCGACATACTCCAATGGAGGGTATCCGTACCAAACGACAGTCGCGTCGAGCTCAGGAACGTTACCAGCAGACAATACTGTCAGAGCACCCCCCATACAAAATCCAGTAACAGCCACTTTCCTGCTGCCGGTTGCTTTTAGATATTGAACAGCCCCACGAATATCTTGAGAAGCAGCATCTCCAAAGTTCAGCCCACTCATAAGATGCTCGGCCTCATTTGCCTCAAGTGCTAACTTGCCACGATATAAATCTGGCACCAAGGCACGGTAGCCTGCTTTAGCTAAACGGTCTGCTACTGACTTCACTTCATCATCTAAGCCCCACCACTCCTGAATAACAACCACCCCAGGGGCGCTTGCTTTATCAACGGGCTCTACTAAATAACCGTCCACCAAATTACCGTCGGGTCTTTTAAATTGAATCATGTGTTTTTCCTGTGCTCTATTAAGTCTTTTTAAACTACTTCTTTGTGTCAGAATGAATATATCCTACCAGCCAAAAAGTCAGCAGGCCACAGACTGCAGCCCCGTAACCAACCAAGTTGTAATGCTGCATCATGCCATCAGATCCAATCGTAACCACCATGCCCGCTACTACTGTAGCAATACCAGATGCCAACATCTGTACCGAACCAATCAAGCTCATAAAGGTTCCACGAATTCTGCTCTCTACTACCTGGCTGACCATTGCCATTGCGGGAATCATGCGGCCCGAGATAAGAATAAAGAAGGAGGTAGAATTAATTAAGACGATCCACAAGGCCGTTTGAGGTAAATTGGTAGTTACCAGCAAGGGAACCAGGCTGATGATGGCTAAAAATCTAAAAACCTTCACCTTACCGTAGCGATCAGCCATATGCCCAATGAAACGTGAGCTCATGAGAGTCGCTACCCCACCACACAGATATATTAAAGAGATATAAGCATTATTGATGCCCACATTGGTAGTCAGATAAAGTGCGATGTACGGAATGACAGAGAAGCCGGTTATCATCACCAGCGCAATGAATATAAAGGCCTTGATGTGTTGTGGCGCAATCATGATCTTGAGAATTTGACTCAGACGACTACCCTCGTGCACATGATCTAGGTGCCCCTTTATTTTTGGAATATGAAGATATCCGACATACATGATTACTGTCGAGATCAACCCAATAAAAATGAACGGTGCACGCCAACCTAAGTATGTAATGTGGTTTGCCAGAAATAAACTTAACGGCACACCCGCTACAGTAGAGACCGAGAATGCAGCCATGACTGTTCCCAAAGCTTTACCGCGACGCTCAAACGGTATGGAGTCAGCAACAATAGTTTGAACTAGAGAGCCAAGGATGCCGCCAAAGGCTCCTGCAAATGCTCTGGCAATGAATAACGTTTCGTAGTTAGGCGCCAACCCACAAGCCACAGTTGCAATAATAAAAAAGGCATAGAGACTTAACAGAAGCTGTCTACGCTCAAAGCGGTCAATGTAATAAGTAGCAAAGATTCCAGCTGCTGCTGCAGCAAAGGTATAAGAAGAGAGTAACAGACCAAACTGATGGGTATTGATATTAAGAACCCGAATAAACTCAGGCCCCAATGGCATCATGATCATGAAATCCAAAATATGGGTGAACTGAATACCTGCTAAAGAAAACAAGAAAAAACGTTCTCGCTTCTGGATTTCTGGGCTATGGGGAATATTGTTCAATGCGCACTTTACTTGAATAGGACTGTATGCCATTATCAACGCTGAAGACAAATGACATCTACTTAATTCACCATACAATGCCTCCAACTGCTTACCAATTTACCTATGTAGCCCTCTTTCAGGACATCCTGTTGGGTGTGGCTGGCATCATCCTGATTTTAGTATTTCATGGAATCCTAATCAATACCGTCTTAATGCGCTTTGAAAGAATGACGGCTGCCAATCTTGTCAAGAAAGAGTATCACTGGGTCTTTATCCACTTCTACATATCATTTGCTTTCATTGCCATCATCCACATTGCTGAAGTGTTGATTTGGGCAGCATTTGTATACCAGCTTAAGCTTATCAATACTGGGATTGACTCAATCCTCTTTGCAGGAAGCTGCTATACAACTCTCGGATTTGTTGAGGATATTCTGCCAAATGGTTATAAGACCTTGGCTTTTTTCATTGCGTTTAGTGGCCTCTTCTCACTAGCTTGGACTACTTCAATCATGATTGGCATGACCAACACCTACCGCGAAACCTGGAAGCTAAAAAACCATCTAGGCAAGGCCGTTAAAGGGCCCAATTAATCATTTATTTTTTGATGTAATAGCCATAAACACAACGATTCCCGCGCCGCGAGGGATCGTGCGTATCCTGAATCACTCCATCAACTATCGCAGTTAAGTGCTTGGAAACCTTCACAATTAATATTCCGTCTGGAAGTTCATTGGGCCGGAGATGAACCTGACAGCCAGCTCCTACCTTCATAGTTGGAACCCACTCAAAACCAAGCCCTACGATGTAATCATGAAAGATATTGCGATGGTTGCCGTTTCGAGGTGACGAGCCTTTGTTGCTAAGGCGTCTTGCTAAACGATCATTCCGAAGTTCTGCGTAGAGTTCATTGGCACTTCTTAAGTCTTCATAGACCTGCATATAGGGAAGTTTGGCGGCAATGGCGATTGATCTCACCACGCAATCTCCAGCTCCACCCTTAAAGCCAGCCTTCTCCCTTCCCCCATCATTCAATTGCAAAGGGAAAATCTCTTGGGATTTAGAAAATAGCTTGAGTAAACCAAACATATTGTTA
>CAIVXR010000092.1 GCA_903909925.1 uncultured beta proteobacterium
CAAAATCTCCTATTTGAAGGCGCGCAAGGTACCTTACTGGATATTGACCATGGTACCTACCCATATGTCACTTCTAGTAACTGTGTAGCAGGCAATGCTGCTGCTGGTTCTGGTGTTGGTCCAGACTCTTTGCAATATATATTGGGCATTACTAAAGCGTATTGCACACGCGTTGGCGCTGGCCCATTCCCAAGCGAGCTTTATGATCATGACAACCCAGCCAAGCAAGATCCAATTGGCATCCGTCTGGCGGAAGTTGGCAAAGAGTTTGGCTCTGTAACGGGTCGTCCACGCCGCACGGGTTGGTTAGACGCTGCCGCATTGAAGCGTTCGATCCAGATCAACGGTCTTTCTGGTTTATGCATTACTAAGTTAGATGTACTCGATGGTCTAGAAACCATTCGCTTATGCGTTGGCTACAAGCTAGACGGCAAAAATCTCGATGTATTACCGCGTGGTGCTGAGTCTGTTGCACGTTGCGAGCCAATTTATGAGGATTTCCCATGCTGGAAGGGCACTACCTTCGGCATTCGGGAGTGGGATAAGCTGCCAATCGAAGCTCAACACTTCTTGCGTCGCATTGAAGAAGTTGCTGGTAAGCCGATCGCGATGGTCTCAACAGGGCCAGAGCGTGATGAAACTATCTTGCTACAGCATCCTTTCGAGCATTAATTCAGAATAATTCATTCACAATATATTTACTCACTTTTGCTTAAGAAAATATCAACATGACTGCGCGCACTACCTGTAATAGCCTTCAAGTGGCAACTCCGCTTTACCGTTTTATCGAAGATAAAGTACTGCCAGGTACTGGTATTAAGAGCGCTGACTTTTGGAAGGGTTTTGATGAGATCGTTAAAGACTTAAGTCCAAAAAATGAAGCATTGTTAGCCAAGCGTGATCGTCTTCAGGGTGATTTAGATAAGTGGCATAAAGCCAATCCAGGTCCAATCAAGGATATGCCTTCTTATCGCAAATATTTAAAAGAAATCGGCTATATTGAGGATGCTCCTGCCAAGGTTACGGCTAGCACACAGAATGTGGATGATGAGCTAGCCCTGCAAGCCGGTCCTCAGCTTGTTGTGCCAGTACTCAATGCCCGTTATGCCTTAAATGCTGCTAATGCCCGTTGGGGCTCTTTATATGACGCTCTGTACGGTACAGACGTTATCTCAATAGAGGGCGGCGCTGATAAAGATGGCGCATACAACCCGATTCGAGGGGCAAAGGTTGTTGCGTATGCCCGTCAGTTTTTAGATGAATCCGCCCCCTTAGCCAAAGCTCTGTATAGCGATGTAGTGGCATATAGCGTTGTAGACAAAAAATTGTCCGTGAAATTAAAAGACGGCAGTACTACTGGCCTACTTGATGAGAAACAGTTCGTTGGTTATCAAGGCGATGCTGCTACCCCATCCTCTATTTTGTTACGCAATAACGGCATTCATATTGATATTGAAATTGATAAGACTAAAACCATTGGTGCTGCTGATCCTGCTGGTGTAAATGATGTAGTGCTGGAAGCAGCGCTCTCAACTATTTTAGACTTAGAGGACTCTGTTGCGGTAGTTGATGCTGACGATAAAGTGCTAGCTTATGAGAACTGGTTAGGCATTCTTAAGGGTACTTTAGTTGAACAGGTTAGCAAGGGTGGTAAAACTTTTACCCGTACACTAAATCCAGACCGTAAATACACAGCAGGCATTGGTGCAGTAGGTGCAAAAGATGGTGTTGTGACGCTGCATGGCCGCTCGCTCTTATTCCTGCGTAACGTGGGTCATCTGATGACCAATCCTGCCATCATCACTGGTGAAGGTAAGGAAATTTACGAAGGCATCTTAGATGCGGTGGTGACGGTGTTGATTGCTTTATATGACATTAAGCGCCCAGCCAGCCAAACTATTGGTAATACCCGCAAAGGCTCTGTTTACATTGTTAAGCCAAAAATGCACAGCGCAGAAGAAGTGGCATTTGCTAGTGAGCTCTTTGGCCGTGTTGAAAAATTGCTTGGCCTACCAGAGAACACAGTGAAGTTGGGAATCATGGATGAAGAGCGTCGTATGAGCGTCAATATTAAGGCCGCCATTGCTGCCGCTGGTGCTCGCGTTGCCTTCATTAATACTGGTTTCTTGGATCGTACGGGCGATGAAATGCATACGGGGATGTATGGCGGTGCCATGGTTCGCAAAGGGCGTATGAAGATTGCTAAATGGTTTGGAGCGTATGAGCGCCGAAACGTATTAGCCGGCTTAGATTGTGGACTACGTGGTCGCGCACAGATTGGTAAAGGGATGTGGCCTGCACCCGATCTCATGAAAGAAATGGTGGAGCAAAAAATTGCACACCCGCAAGCTGGCGCTAATACAGCTTGGGTACCGTCTCCTACGGCTGCGACTTTGCATGCCATGCACTATCACCAAGTTAATGTTGAGCAAATCCAAAAGGATATGGAAAAACAAGATACTGCAGCTGAATATGAGGCCTTAATGGATAATCTTTTGACTGTGCCAATTGCACTGTTTCCGGATTGGACTAAGGAAGAGATTCGTGAAGCGTTAAATAATAATTGCCAAGGTATTTTGGGTTATGTGGTTCGCTGGATTGATCAAGGTGTTGGTTGCTCGAAGGTGCCCGATATTTATAACGTGGGCTTGATGGAAGACCGTGCTACCTTGCGTATTTCCAGTCAGCATATTGCTAACTGGCTGCTACACAAATATGTCACTAAAGCAGAAGTGAATGAAGCCCTGCAACGTATGGCCACTATTGTTGACATGCAAAATGCAGGCGATCCTCTTTACAAGCCCATGATGCCAAACTACAAAGATTCTTATGCCTTCCAAGCTGCAAGTGATCTCATCTTTAAAGGTCTTGAGCAGCCAAATGGCTATA
>CAIVXR010000093.1 GCA_903909925.1 uncultured beta proteobacterium
GGTGGTTGAGGATGCAGAGAGTGCCCAGAAAAAACCTTTATTTCTGGTTTTAGATGGTGTAACCGATCCCCATAACTTTGGCGCCTGTTTACGTGTTGCAGATGGTGCAGGAGTTGATGCTGTAGTGATTCCCAAAGATCGTTCTGCATCAATCAATGCAACTGTCAGTAAAGTTTCGAGTGGTGCATCTGAAGTCATGCCGGTCATTACTGTTACCAATCTTGTACGTAGTATGAAAGAGATGCAAGAAGCAGGTGTTTGGTTAATTGGCACTGATGATGAAGCTGAGAAATCCATCTATGATCTTGATCTCACTGGCCCCATTGCCATTGTGATGGGAGCAGAGGGTGAAGGTATGCGACGCCTGACAAAAGAAACCTGTGATGAGCTCGTACGCATCCCAATGCAGGGTGTAGTCGAAAGTTTGAATGTTTCTGTCGCAAGTGGCGTATGCTTATATGAGGCATTAAGACAGCGCCTAGCGAAAGTAATAAACAAAGCTGCCAAGTAAGTTTACTGAAAGGCCTTATATGAAATGCAATATTGGTAACACCGATCGCCTTCTACGCATTACCGTTGGAGCTACTCTCATCGGTTTAGCGGCCTTTGGAATTACTGGACCTTGGGCATGGATTGGAGTTATTCCTCTGGCAACGGGCGTATTCAGAATTTGTCCAGCCTATGACTTATTGGGTATTAATACTGCCAAGTAGTGGGGTAATGCTTCAGTAGGAAGCTTTACTTAGCGAGTAAAGCTTCTAGTTTTTCAGTATCAATACAGAAATTACGAATACCTTCGGCCAGCTTCTCGGTCGCCATTGCATCATTATTCAATTGCAAACGAAAACTAGACTCATCGAGCTTTAATGGGGTAATAGTTTCGCCATGAGTGTTAGTAGCATCTAGCTTTCTGCCAACGGAGGCAGTACTTCTTTGTAACTCAGCTAAAAGTTCCGGACTGATTGTTAGTAAATCACAGCCAGCCAACTCTAGAATCTGGCTGGTATTACGAAAGCTGGCTCCCATGATCTCTGTGGAGATGCCAAAGTGTTTGTAATAATGAAAAATTCTCTTTACTGAAGTCACGCCAGGATCATTTGCGCCACTATGGGTGGCCTCGCTCCAATTGGTACCCAGCTTTGCTTTATTCCAATCGGCAATACGTCCCACAAATGGGGATATCAGTTTTACATTTGCAGCACCACAAGCTGCAGCTTGCACTAAAGAGAAGAGCAAAGTCATATTGCAATGTATGCCGGCAACTTCTAATTCTTTTGCGGCAGAAATACCTTCCCAAGTGGCAGCAAGTTTAATTAGGATGCGCTGACGATCAATGCCGTGTGACTCATATAGGGAGATCAGATGTTTGGCTTTAGTGACAGTCGCTTTAGTATCAAAAGAAAGCCTTGCATCGACTTCAGTAGAAACTCTACCGGGAATTATTTTGAGAATCTCTAAGCCAAATGCCACCAGAATGTAATCCACCAAATCGGTTGAGCTCATACCTGGATGAGCCGCCTTAACGGACTGGACTAGACTCTGGTAATTGCTTTGCTGAGCTGCCTTGAGAATGAGTGAGGGGTTGGTTGTGGCGTCCTGTGGCTGGAACTCTTGCAAACGCTCAAAGTCGCCTGTATCGGCAACGACCGTTGTCAGCTTTTTGAGCTGCTCTAGTTGGTTAGGGGCTAAAGAGGTGCTATTCATGGCTAGGTTGGTCTAAATAAGGAGTCTGCTTTAGTGAGTTTCTTGTAGATATCATATGATAGATGTATTCATTACTCAGTTCCAGTTAAAGCATAAGGGCGTTTGGCAGGCATATGAATCAAGATCAACTTAAACAAATGGTGGGCGAGGCAGCGCGAGATGAGGTACTAAAGCTGGCGCCAGGACAAATTTTAGGAGTTGGTACAGGCTCAACTGCCAACTGCTTTATTGATGCCTTAGCGCCCTATAAAGATCATTTTGCAGGAACGGTATCGAGTTCAAATGCGACTACAGAGCGCTTACTAAAACATGGTTTTAAGGTTTTAGATCCCAACGATGTAAAAGAACTTCCCGCCTATGTCGATGGGGCTGATGAAATTGATCCAGCTGGGCACATGATTAAAGGTGGCGGTGGGGCGCTCACCCGTGAAAAAATTATTGCTTCTATGGCTAAGCAGTTCATCTGCATTTGCGATTCATCAAAGCAAGTTGCGGTTTTGGGTAACTTTGCGCTGCCAGTAGAAATCATTCCTTTAGCAAAAGGCGTAGTGAGTAGAGAGTTAGAAAAGTTTGGCGGCAAGGTCACGCTACGCCTGGCCAAAAATACTCGTGCAGACTTAAATCAAACCCCCAGCGAGCCTTTTATTACTGATAACGGCGGGTGGATATTAGATGTAGCAGGTCTAAAGATTGCTGACCCCATCAAGATGGAAATGCAAATCAATCAAATTGCGGGCGTGATTACGGTTGGACTATTTGCTAAAGAAAAAGCAAACATCTTGCTCGTCAGCAATGCTGCTGGCGTAGAAAGATTGGTACTTTAGAAATAAAAAACCCGACGGGGCATCCCCATCGGGTTGTTTGCCATGGTTTGCATGGCGCAGGCGCTCGGAAGGTATTTAGTTCCTTAGCCTATGAGCATATAGATACGCTCATTCTTAAGTGGCTTTCGCCAATGTAGCGGGGCACTATATCTGCCTCACTACGATTACATCCTATGCCTGAGCAGTGAGAGAGTCAACAGTTGGGAACAAGTTTTACTAATTTATTTATGTTGTGCCGCAATACTCCAGATAGCAAGTTTTTATGCTGCTGGTGGGGTGTAGCCTTCTGCCATATCCGCACCGCCTTCAAAGAAGTACTTCTCAACCTGCTTCAGAAGATACTGGCGAGCACGAGGGTCAGCCATATTCAGGCGGTTTTCGTTAATCAGCATAGTTTGATGCTTTAACCATGCAGCCCAAGCTTCCTTCGATACTTGATTCCAAATCTTTTTGCCAAGCTCACCCGGAAGCGGAGCGAAATCCATTCCTTCAGCCTCTTTGTTGAGTTTGATGCATTGAACCATGCGTGCCATCTGTAATGCCTTTCTTGTTGTTCTTATAAATCTTTAGTTAAAACCATGGACTTACGGTCCCAGTTATAAATTTGTTTTCTTTCTTCGGGTAAATCATCAACAGATGCCCGTTTAAAGCCACGCTTTAAGAACCAATGCTCTGTTCTGGTAGTCAGAACAAATAATTTTTTGATACCTTCTTGTTTAGCGCGCATTTCAACGCGCTTGAGAAGACGCTCGCCATCACCAGAGCCTTGAACATCAGGATCTACTGCAAGGCAAGCAAGTTCACCTACGCCGTTAGGGAATGGGAAGAGGGCAGCGCATCCAAACAAAACACGGTCATGCTCAATCACAGAGAAGCGCTGAATATCACGTTCAATCACATCTTGCCCTCGAGCTGCCAAGATGCCTTCATCTTCAAGTGGCATTGTTAGCTGCAAAATACCACCCACGTCATCTTGATTGGCTTCGCGCAAGTTCTCAATATCGGAGGAGGCAAGCATCATACCAATACCGTCATGGGTAAAGAGTTCTTCTAGTAATGCGCCGTCTTGATTGCATGGTAGGAAGTGAACGCGACTAACACCAGCTTTAATAGCTCTAGTAGAGATATTGAGCAAACTCTTCATGCCAACATCTAAATCTTTAGTCTGAGCCATATAGTCTTGGAGCTGAGGCAGGGATAATTCTGTGATGAGATCGCCTTCTGCATCATGCAGGCCTTCATAAGGGCTCAAGAAAATCAACTTATCGGCTTTTAGAGCAGCAGCGGTAGAGGCAGCAACATCTTCATAGGCCAGATTAAATGCTTGCCCAGTAGGTGAAAAGCCTAAAGGGGAGAGCAAGACAATTTTATTGCTGTCTAAAGAGAGTTTGATAGAAGTGAAATCTACTTTGCGCACTAAGCCTGTATGAATGTAATCAGTGCCCTCAACAACCCCGATTGGCATCGCAGTGATGAAGTTGCCAGAGATCACAGAAATACGTGATCCTGCCATCGGAGTATTTGGTAAGCCACGGCTAAAAGCCGCTTCGATATCAAGACGTAGTTCACCAGCAGCCTCTTTGACACACTCAAGTGCAGCAGCATCCGTAATTCGGTAACTGTGCAGTGCGCTCTTACCAAACTTACTTTTAATCTTGCGGAGCGATAACTGCTCCTCAATCTGTGGACGAATACCGTGGACTAAAACAATGCGCATGCCCATGGCATGTAGCATGGCAATATCCTCAATGAGATTCTCAAGACCAATTTCCTGAACGAGCTCACCGGCAAAGGCAATGACAAAGGTCTTCTCACGGAAACTATGGATGTAGGGGGCAACATCGCGCAACCACCCTACAAAGGGGAAGTTGGAGGTAGATTCTTCGGCACTTGAGGCCTGGTTCGGTACATTTGTTGGCATAGTGAGAAAATTATAGGGTGCAAGAGCCTATAAACCAACAAAAACCCAAAGCAATCCCAAAGCCTGTGCCTGCTTCCAACACCTCGCGCAGGCTGGAGATCCGCTTTCCGGAAGAATTACCTGTCTCCGGTCAAAGGCAAATCATCAAGGATGCCTTGCAGGGCAACCAAGTAGTGATTGTTTGTGGAGAGACCGGCTCCGGTAAGACTACCCAGCTACCCAAAATCTGTTTAGACCTTGGTAGAGGCACTATTAACGGCGGTAAGCTGATTGGCCATACCCAGCCTCGCCGGATAGCAGCGACTGCCACAGCCAAGAGAATTGCCCAAGAGTTAGGCTCACCGATTGGCCAAGATGTGGGCTATCAAGTCCGCTTTGCAGATAAGAGCAGCCAAACAGCCTCGATCAAGCTCATGACTGATGGCATCTTGCTGGCAGAGACGCAACGTGACCCCCAGCTTAAAGCCTATGACACCCTCATCATCGATGAAGCGCATGAACGCAGCCTGAACATTGATTTTCTATTGGGTTATCTAAGACAACTACTGCCGAAGCGGCCAGATCTTAAGCTCATCATTACTTCAGCCACAATTGATGCTCAGCGTTTTGCTGAGCACTTTGCGATTAATGGCAAAGTAGCCCCTGTGATTGAAGTAAGCGGGCGACTATTTCCAGTAGAGCAGCGGTATTGTCCGCTGGAGCCCGATCCTAAACCCGATGGCAAAAAAGAATCCAAAGCCGTAAAAGAAATCCCCGAAACAGTCGCAGAAGAAATCGCTAATGTTTGGCGTGAGGGGGCATCCGGCGCTGGAGATGTCTTGGTATTTTTGCCAGGTGAGCGCGAGATTCGGGATTGTGCAGAGGCGCTGCGTAAAGATCATGTTCTGCAGCAACGCTTTCATCCAGAAATTCTCAGCTTGTTTGCCCGTCAATCTGTGGCCGAGCAAGAAAGGGTCTTTAGCCCAGGTAATGGCCGTCGCATCATTCTGACTACTAACGTTGCCGAAACCTCCTTAACCGTACCCAATATTCGTTATGTCATTGATAGTGGTTTAGCCAGAGTTAAGCGCTACTCGTATCGCAATAAAGTAGAGCAATTGCAAATCGAGCCTATTTCGCAAGCAGCGGCAAATCAAAGAGCAGGACGCTGCGGCCGGGTATCAGATGGTATTTGTATTCGTTTGTATAGCGAACTTGATTACCAAAGCCGCCCTAAATTTACCGATCCAGAAATTCTGCGTAGTTCCTTAGCAGCAGTGCTGCTGCGAATGAGTTCTCTGCGCTTACCAAAGATTCAGCATTTCCCCTTTATTGATAAGCCACTCGGTAGAGCCATTACAGATGGGGTGCAACTGCTTGATGAGTTAGGCGCAATCGAGTTTGATGAAGCTAATACTGCTGATAGCAAAGATATTAACAATAGCTTTAAGCTCACGGCAATTGGGAAACAGTTAGCTGACCTACCACTTGATCCGCGGATTGGCAGAATGTTATTGGCAGCTAAAGAGCAAAATGCCTTAAGAGAAGTCACCATCATCGCCTCGGCCTTAGCAACGCAAGATCCACGCGAGCGACCTATGGATCAGGCTGCAGCAGCAGACCAAGCGCATCTCCAGTTTGCCGATGAACGCTCTGAGTTTCTCAGTTTTGTAAAGCTGTGGGATTGGCATCAAGATGCCTTGCGACATAAGCATAGTAATCGTCAATTGGAAAATTTATGTAGAAGTAAATTCTTATCACCTCGCCGTTTACGCGAGTGGCGAGATGTGCATGGGCAACTACACGCCATGCTTGCTGAAAAGGGCTGGAAAGAAAATGGCCTCGCAGCTACTTATGAGCAAGTCCATTTATCTTTGCTTACCGGTCTATTGGGCTATGTTGCTAAAAAAGAAGAGGATGAAAAGTCTCAAGATCGCAATAGTAAGACCGGGGGTTACGTAGGTGCCCGTGGTATTCGCCCATTTATTTGGCCAGGCTCCACGATTGGTAAAAAAGCGGGTGCTTGGATATTGGCCGGTGAACTGCAAGAAACCAATCGCATGTATGCGCGCACGATTGCCAAGATTGAGCCGCAATGGGTGGAGAAGGTTGCGGCGCATCGCCTCATCACATCTTTAAGTGACCCCTTTTGGGATCATCGTCAAGGCGAAGTCATGGCGTTTGAACGTGGCACCCTATATGGATTACCTATCTATCATGGCAGACGAGTTCGCTATGAACCTCATAATAGTGAAGAAGCCAGAAACTTATTCATTAGCCAAGCCTTAGTTCAAGAAGAAATGTTTGGCCGCATGGATACGCCCGCGTTGTATCGTGAAACCGAAGCTGACGCCAAGAAAAAATATCCCGGGCTTTTTGGGTTCTTCTGGCATAACTGTCGCCTCATTAAAGAAATCGAAGCGCTAGAACATCGCTCACGTCGTCCAGATGTTTTGGTAGACGATGAATTATTGTTTGCTTTCTATGAGTCACGTATTCCGAAAGAGGTCTGTAATCGCGAGGATCTCAAGGCCTGGTTCAAGAAATCACCCGATCTGGACCAGCAGTTAAGGTTAGAAAAAGCAGATTTAATGCGTCATGAGGCTGCCGGTATTACGGTAGATCGCTATCCAAAGAAAATGCTTGTTGGGGGTGCAGACTTAAATCTTACCTATCACTTTGAGCCTGGTAGCCCGAAGGATGGCGTTACTTTGGTAGTGCCGCTCACGCAACTGAATCAAGTGGATGGCCGCCGCTGTGAATGGCTAGTACCTGGTATGTGCGAAGAGAAGGTTCTTTTACTTCTTAAGTCTTTGCCACAAAAACTCCGCCGTCATTGTGTGCCTCTACCTGACTATGCGAAGTCATTTTTAGAGCGCAAGCTAGAAGAGAAAAAATTTGGAGTGGGAGACTTTTTAGATAGCTTGATTGGCGATATTCGTAAAGAGCGTGGCTTAGAAATTAAGCGCACTGACTTTAGACCTGAGTCTTTGCCACTGCATTCATCCATGAACTTTAGGCTGATAGATGAGCATGGTCGTCAACTTGAAGTCGAAAGAAATCTGGCGCGCCTTCGTTCTGAACATGGAGAAACCGCCCGTAGTGCCTTCCAGGCTATTGCTCAAGAGACTGCACAAGCGGAGTTAGGCGCTGAGTTTCCTAAAGCAGGAGGCGTTCAATCTATCCAAAAGGCTCGCTCAGTTGAGCAGGGCGGCTATCGCTCTTGGGACTTTGGTGAGTTACCAGAAACTCTAGAAATTCAGAAGGGCAATAAAACCTTATTTGGGTACCCTGCATTGGTTGACCGAGGCGACTATAGTGACCTGGAGGTATTTGATGATCTACTAGAAGCCAGAAAGCAGCATCACTTAGGATTGCGCCGCTTATTTTCACTAAGCAATAAAGACACACTGAAAGCGCTGCAAAAACAATTACCTGGTATTCGAGAACTAGGACTACTTTTTATTAATATTGGTTCGGTAGATGGATTAATCGAGCAAATTCTCAACCTCGCCCTTGAGCGTGCATTTATGAGTGAGCCATTGCCAGTCAATGCAGAGCAATTTACAGAGCGTTTACAAGCTGGCAAACCCCGATTGGCACTGATTGCTCAAGAGATCTCGCGCCATGCCTTAAATGCATTACAAGCCCATGCTGACCTCCAGAAAAAGATGGCTAGTGCAAAAGCATCTTCAGCAACAGCCTATGCAGATATGCAAACCCAAATACAAGCTTTGATATTCCCTCATTTTGTAGCCCAAGTTCCCTATGGGCAGCTGGTGCACTTGCCGCGTTATTTAAAAGCCGTTGCCATGAGAATTGATAAGTTGCGCTCTAATCCTAGCCGTGATGCGCAATGTCAAAAAGATTGGGAGTCAGTTGCCAGACCGTGGCAAAAGTTATTGCAAGGAAGCAAGGGCTCGGCCTCTTACGCCATGACTGAGGATCAAGCTTTGCAGGATTTCCGGTGGCAATTGGAGGAGTTGAGGGTGGCTTTATATGCCCAAGAACTCAAAACACCAACCCCCATGTCCCTAAAGCGACTGGAAAAGGTTTTAGCTAGCTTGCGCTAAGTCAAATCCATCAGACCTTAGAGGTCTTTGATGGGTCCCTCATTGCTTACAATAGAGGGATGCACACATTTATTACGATTAGAGGTTTTAGCAATATTGCGACAGCCTCTATATTGACTCTATCTTTAGCAAGCCACTTTGCCATTGCACAAACTGCTGCAGTAGTAAATTCTGGAGCTTATCAGCCAAAAATAGCAGTGATTCTGAATTCGGGTGAAGCATCGGTGAGTTTGATTGATATGCCAAGTCGCCAGGTGATCAAAACCATTCCTGTTGGTAAAGAGCCCCATCATTTGATGATGACCCCAGACGAGAAAACATTATTAATTGCCAATGCTGCTGGCAATGATGTGGTTTTGATGAATCCAAGTACCGGAGAATTAACCGGGAAAATTCCAAACATTATTGATCCCTATCAAATTGGATATTCACCAAATCACAAATGGTTTGTGGCAAACGGTAATCGTTTAGACCGGGTAGATATTTATGCTGCTAATGGCGCTGATCTCAAGCTGGCTAAAACAGTCAAGTTAGCAAAGACACCAAGTCATATTGCATTTACAGCAGATAGCAAAATTGCCTTCATTACACTGCAGGACTCCAGCGAGTTAGCGGCAATCGATCTTGAAACACAAAAAGTGCTGTGGATGATGCCTACAGGCAAAGTTCCTGCCGGCTTATGGATGACTCCAGGAGATCAGTATTTATTAGTAGGTATTACTGGTGACGATTATGTTCAGGTGATTGATTGGAAGGCGCGCAAGGAAGTCAAGCGCATTCCTACAGGCAAGGGCGCTCATAACTTTCGTCCGTTGGGTGATAAGAAGCATGTATTTGTGAGTAACCGCATCGCATCCTCCATCAGCCTCGTCAATATGCAAAC
>CAIVXR010000094.1 GCA_903909925.1 uncultured beta proteobacterium
CGGTAACGGTTGTTCCCAAGGTCTGTAACCATCAAGCCTAGTGACTCAGCTTTTCCAACTACTTGCCTGGCGCTAAGCGGTTCCCCCCCGGGTTTAAATTCAAAATCAATGCAGTAGCCGTTGTATTCCATGCTATTAATTGATTCTTTACCTAGAGCAGTTTTCAGCTGTTGAAGTTTGCCAGTCATCGCAATGAAATCAGCATCTGTAGCTAGGCCTTTATTGCGCGCCTCTTGAGTCGCTTGTTTGACAAAAACCTCCGAAATAGAAGTATTCCCTTTGCTCTGTGTGAGTAAGGCAATGGTCTCTGGCGCTAAGAATTGAGCGGCGCTGAGATCCATATTGCGCTTCCAACGCCAGTTATCTATAGCAAGCCAAGAGGTATAAGTTCCCAAGCCCAATATGACGCTACTCATTGCATAGATTGCCAAGCGAGCCGGAAGCGCCCATGTGTTTCGATCCATCCATGATGTGTTGCTAGCCGAAGAACCAATTAATGCAGGAACTGGATTTTTGAACCATTCAAAAGAGATTTTTTTAATTGATCTTTTTGGTGTTGGCATTGCTAGCAATAGATTGATACCTGCTACACCTACATCGGTTCGGCGACTAAAGGTAAATGCGTTGTTTCCCATCCAGTCCCACGACCATTCTGAAGGCTTAATTTTTTGTAAAGCACTAGGCAATTGCTTTGCATCCGAGTACTCAACCCAAGAAATACCTAATTGTGTAGATTTGTGCCATGTATAAATGATTGCCTCGTCGTTTTGCTTGTACGCAAGGCAGGGGCTTATTACTCCATTGATATTGCTGCTCTCACTTTCCAGCGGCAGAATCATGCAATCAGGTATGAGACGGATGCGGCTTGTCAGAATGCCCTTCAGTTGATTGGCTATCCAATAGAGCCACTGACGATTGGTGATGGCAATAGTTCTTTGGGATCCAAGTTGGCCAGGTAACGGCGGTAGAGCATAAACCAGGGAATTGTCGATACTATCTAAGACTTCATCTTCAACAAGGCTAGGTAAAACTTGCTGTAGTTTTTTGGACTTCACTAAAGGTACTTTAATCTCTATGAGACGTATATCCAGAGTGGGCATTAAAACTAATACCTCGTCTGCGTAAGGCATTGAATCAATGCTGCCGATTCCACTAGATTGATATTGAGCATGAATGGAATTGGTTTCACATAGGCACCATTCAAAACTCTCCTTGAGAGAGGCTAGCTCACCATTAGTCAAGGCCGTCTCTGAAAACGGCTTAGTTGGGCAATGAATAATTAATAAGTTCATTCTGAGAGCATCCTATTGGTTTTATTCCAAATAACTTGCGTGTAGTTTCCCGAGGGTAGGGGTATTAAAGATCTTTGTATGAGGCTTATATTCATAAAGACGCCATTACCAATCTTGACTTCTGAATTTGTAAGCCAGAACTGAGAGCTGACATTGATTAGGCTTGCATCCACGATGACATTAATGCCTGAGCCTGAGCGAGCCAAAATAGTGCTGATTTCATTCAAATCTTTTGCCGGTGTATTTGTGCGCTGTTGTACTAGGTTATTTGCGGTAGAGCGTGTTAGCGTAGGAAAAACCGCCATCAGAACTTCTGCTGGGGCAGTATTGAAATTGATTGTGCTGGTAGTCGGCAGGGCAATGACGAAGGGGCGTAAGACCTCAACCATGGATTCGTTATAGCCCGGTATACCAATCAGATCATATACATCACTAAAGACGATCTGCCTTTCCTGTAGCGCTTGAGCCGTTTGTTGAGCAAGGGTGGGGTTTAGCCCTATGGTTGTTAATAGCCGCGAGAAAATCAACACACCATTGGTGGTAGATACATTATTGAGATTAAAAAAGCTTTGAGCATCAGTGATTGCGCCATTGACTGAAACACTTTTGATTTCATCGGGAATATCTGCATTTTTTAAAAAGTCTGCAACCTTGCTATCGTTCAGGGGTAGCGCCCATGCCTCTCCTAAATGGTCCGATTGACTGGTGCGCATATCTTGAGTTAATACGAGTCTGGCAAAGTCGATCATTCCATGTTGAAGCCAATGGGCCTGGGTGCGATCACGAATATTTTCAATATTTCGGATCTGCAGCTGTTGGCGCCAGACCAAGCCACTAATCACCACAGCAGCAACACCAACCACAATAAGAGCAGTGATGGTTGCTGACCCGTTTTCTCGGTGATAGCGCTGGTTGGATTTTGAATGGAGCATCTTATAAACTCGTTCCAGCTAAACAAGATCTACTAATTGGAAACGGAATATTTTTGATTCCCCAACGCATATTAAATCCTGCTAATTGAGCGCTAATTGACCCTTGACTAGGAGCATTACTGATGGCGTTAGTCTCTTGATAAATGATTTCCGGAATCTCAAGCGAAGTTTTCATATTGCTCGAGACAAGATCGGGGTCACGAAGTACAGCTTGCCATAGCCCAAGGATCTCTGTTTTATTGGTAAGTGGCCGACTTATAAGGCGTCGCAGTCCGTTAGCGGCAATCCCGTATCCGACAATCACCCAATGGATCTGATTCGCTTGCTCATAACGTCTGACCCACCAGATATTTTTCTCACCTACTGAATATGATGGAATATCAAGAGTGGAGCTAGGCATGATTTCTTGACAGTCCCGTTCAAATTGCCGAATAAGC
>CAIVXR010000095.1 GCA_903909925.1 uncultured beta proteobacterium
AATCAATTCGGTGCTCAAGAACCTGGTTCGGCAGAAGAAATTCAGAACTTTTGCAGCGCTAACTATGGCGTGACATTTCCGATGTTTGAAAAAATTGATGTGAATGGGGATAGTGCTCATCCCTTGTATGCCTATTTAAGAGATCAGGCGCCTGGCATATTAGGGACTACCGGCATTAAGTGGAACTTTACTAAGTTTGTCGTGAGCAAAGACGGTCAATCCATCACGCGACTAGCATCAGCAGATGGCGCTAGCAAGATGGAGGAAGCAATTGTGAAACTGCTCTAGATTAGGCGCTGTTTAGTAGCAATTCAGCAGTAATTACTTCTTTTGTTTCTTATCAGAATCTAGCCATTCGTTGACATCGGGGAAGGCATCCTGCACTTCACCCATAAATTCACGAACCATGTAATACAGGCCAGCAATTAATAGGCTAAAAACAAAGATCGATAGAAGGAGTAGGGTTGTATTACTCATTTTTTACGATTCAATAGTGCGGATAATTTGAAATAAATCCCAAAACAAAATATTGAGGGCACCCAAAGGGCCGTAAAGATAGACTGCTCTCGATCTTGGATCACAAACCATAAATAGGCAGAGGTAAAGAAAGAAATTACCACTGCCATAAGAATGAAGTAATCTGATTTTTTAAACATATTCACTCCTTCACTTCGTTATTAAAATAATCTCCAATACCATAGCCAACCGCGCTCAGAAGGCATCCCATGATAGCGCAGCTGCCTAATACGCGAATGCCCGAAGAAATACCAAAAGCAAATAGATCTGCAGAAATAAAGTCCCACAGACTCAAGGTAATCAATATAAAACTAATTGAGCTAATGAAAAAGCCAAAAATAATGAGAGTCTTTTCAGCTAATTTTGGCCAGGTAGTCAATTAGACAACCGATTCTACTGGCTTAGCTGGCCATATGAAATTGGTCATGGCTGCGATCGTGATTAACAGCAAAATGATCTCTAGTAGATAGACGCCACAATAACCCGTTGCTGGAGTGTTGAGGTCTGCGCCAAAATAATTTCTGGAGGCCATACTACCCAAAATATCCCGAAATATTCCCCCAATACCGATTGCAATGCCTGCAGCAGTAGCTTGTACCGCTCCCCACGCGCCTAACGCCAAACCACTTTGATTTTCTGGGGCATATTTCATAGTGGCAGTTAGGGTTCCATGACTAAATAGGCCATTACCAAAGCCAATCAACACCACACCTACAATGAAAATCAGTGTGCTGTCAAAGGGTGCCGCAACGATAACCAGTATGAATGCAGGAATACCAATTTTGGCGCCATTGCTAGCCATCTTAAAGGGGTCGTAACCCGCACTCAATACTTTAGAGGCAATGCTAAAGCCAAATAAACAGCCAACAGCTAAGGTAGCTGTTAATACGGTGGTAGCGCTTACACTCATGTTTAATAGTTCACCACCATAGGGCTCTAGCAAAACATCATTCATGCTAAAGGCCATGGTGCCAAAACCCACTGCGATTAAGCGACGAATTGCTTGACCACCTTCTTTAAAAGTTTCCCAAGATTCTTTAAAGTTTTGTTCTCTAGCTACTAATGCTCTTGCACGAGCTTCTTCACGGCTTTCCTGCTTCCACAGTGCAATCGCATTTAATACGATTGTGACAATAGCGCTACCTTGAATCACTTGTATTAAGCGTCCGGGACTGTACTCTTCTAGTAGTTGACCAAAAATGAGGGCGCTGCCAATCATGCCAATGAGTAGCATCACATACATCAGGCCAACAATATTAGGTTGCGCTTTTGGGGGTGCGAGATCGCAAGCTAAGGCAAGGCCTACAGTTTGAGTTGTATGAATACCCGCGCCAACAAATAAAAATGAAAGCCCAGCAGCAGCTAGTCCAATCCATGCTGGTGCTTCACTAGCATTGCCTGCACCAGCTAAGACGAGCAGAGCAAAAGGCATGATGGCTAGTCCACCAAATTGAACCATCGTTCCCATCCAAATATAAGGAACGCGACGCCAACCTAAAGCAGATTGATGAGTATCAGAGCGAAAGCCAATTAAGGCTCTAATAGGGGCAAAAATAATGGGCAAGGAAACCATGATCGATACCAGTGATGCTGGTACATGTAACTCAACAATCATCACTCGATTTAAGGTGCCCACTAAAAGCACAAGAGCCATGCCAACGGATACTTGAAATAGAGATAGTCTAAGTAATCTACCGAGGGGCAATTTGGCAGAAGCAGCATCTGCAAATGGCAAGAAGCGGGGGCCTAAATTTGCCCAGGTACTGATTAATTTTTGACTAAAACGATTCATGAAAACTTAGTGTAAACGACAGATGCGCAAAACAAAAAAATAAGACCCAGATCTAACGATCTAGGTCTTATGGGACAAGATAAAACTTATTTTTGTGCTGTTGGTGCCGCGGGTGCCGCAGAAACAGCGCCGGCTTTAGCAGCCTTACCGCCTTCTAAAAAAGCTTTCACCCAAGTTGTGTTGTTGAGTAATGCTAAATGCACTGAAAAAGAACCAACTGCTACAGCACCTAAAAACAGCGGAATGCCAACTGTTGGTCTAACTACTGTCCACATTTTTCCGTAGATCATCTCAATCTCCTTTAATTACTTCAACCAAGGTGAATAGATGTAAGCAAGTAAGTGGGCGAGTGCTGCAATCATCCCAAAAAATTGCGTACCTTGAATGAGGTTGCGATGTAACTCTTCCGCTTCCTCAACACTCAGACCTGTAAGAGTGTCATTTGTCATAGCTTTTTTCCTCTCAAATCTAACTGCGTCGTGCTAACCCACACGAGGGTGTTAATTAACCTACTTACCACAGGGTCAATTTATTACGAATATGTAAAAAAATCTATACACTTTCCTTAGGAATTTCCCTTATATGTCAATATATTGCGTTGCAAAATAACTCCCTCGTAATAGTCATTTTTTGATCCATTTGGAGGGGGATATAGAATGAGTCCCATCCATCAACCTGATTTTGGGATATGAAATGAGTCAAGCTAAGCAGGGCTTTGGGGTCATAAAAGTGATATTGGAGATCGCCTGCGCGGCCGGCGGCTTTGCTATGGGGCTGCTATTTGCTAAGCAGCTGGATTTAGGCCTTGTCCCTGGCATTTTTATGGGTCTGATGGGGGCAATCTTCACCTTTATCCTTGCCCAAGGCCTTACTACCTTCATTTTTCGTATACTGGGACGAGATTAACCGGAGGCCTAGCCTCTTCAGTCACAAGGATAGCTAATGAATAAGCAAGCTGAATCAGGCCCAATTGATGCCAAATTTAAAAGAACCATGCTTTGGCTCAAATTTGCCATGGTGGTATTTCCGATTGCCCTAGCTGGCCAGGTCTGGATTCTGTACCAAGAGTACTCATTGACCAATCTATTTTTCGTGCTGATCACGGCCTTTGCCTTGTATTCCGCCTTCAGTTCATACAAAAAATTTAAGGCCTACGAGGCTGCCGCTAAGAATCAGTAATCAGCCAAGATGTGGGTTTTCCCTAGGTAGGGAGGCTGAAATAGGTGTCAATCTTGATTGACATATTGCTTATCTAGAGGAAAAATCATTTTCATGATTTTTCTAGTCCCACGTAACCCTATTTTTGATAGCCTCTAGCATGCAACTGCTCAACCTCGGTGTGAATCATCACACGGCTCCAATCGATATTCGAGAGAGCGTTGCTATTTCTCCAGCAGATTTGCAAGATTCCTTATTGGATCTTCGTAATTATTTAAAGAGTACTCATTCTGAATTAGTACCAGAGGTGGCAATTTTATCTACGTGTAATCGCATGGAGATTTATTGCGCAGCAAATGATGTTTCGTATCCAGCTCATCGTTTGGAAGAGCGAACTCTTGATTGGCTGACTTCTCAAAAGCGTCTGCAAAGTGATGCATTGAAGCCCTATATATATTCAGCGAAAGAAACAGATGCTGTAAAGCATGTATTTAGAGTCAGCTGTGGAATGGACTCAATGGTATTGGGAGAGACTCAAATACTGGGTCAAATGAAAAAGGCAGTTGAATTAGCCGATCAAGCTGGCACATTAGGAACGTACCTCAAGCCCTTATTTAATAAAACTTTCTCTGTTGCCAAGACAGTTCGAGCAACAACGGATATCGGTACGCACTCCGTTTCCATGGCTAGCGCCTCAGTACGCTTAGCTGAAAAGATCTTCGGTGATCTCAAGGACTCCAAAATCCTGTTTATTGGTGCAGGTGAAATGATTCAGTTATGCGCTTCACACTTTGCTGGTAAAAAGCCAAAACAGATTGCGATCAGTAATCGCACGGTTGATCGTGGTGATGAGATGGCAAAAGTATTTGCCGAGAAGGGGCTGCAAACTGACTCTTTCCCTTTGCAGTCTTTACCAACGCGCTTGCAAGATTTTGATGTGGTTGTTTCATGTACTGCAAGTTCCTTGCCAATCATTGGCATGGGGATGATCAAAACAGCCTTGAAGGCTAGAAATAGTAGACCAATCGTATTGATTGATTTGGCTGTTCCACGGGATATTGAGCCAGAGGTTCGCTCTCTCAAAGATGCCTACTTGTATTCTGTAGATGATTTAGGCGGCATTGTGAATGAAGGTCGCAATATTCGTGAACTTTCGATGGCGGACGCTGAAACCATTATTGATAAGGGCGTGAGTGAATTTTTCCAGACGCTACAAAAAAGAACACTAGTGCCGATTATTCAATCGCTACAAACTACTGCAGAGCGCCTTAAAGAAATCGAACTAGAAAAAGCGGTGCGGCGCATTAAGAGGGGTGAGGATCCGGTTGCAGTCCTATCGATCATGGCAGAAGCTCTAGCAAATAAATTTATGCATGCTCCTATTAATGCTTTGCAAAAATCCCCTAATAACGAGATTGAAGATTTCAAGCGCATTCTCTCTAGCATTTATTCTCCAAAATAATTTCGGCGTTACATATGCTCCAGGCAACTAAAGTGCTTCACACCATCAATTCTTCCCAGGACTTGAAGCAGCTTGAGCAGTCTGAGCTTGCCCAACTGCAAAATGAGTTACGTGAATTCATTTTGCAGTCCGTTGCTAGTACTGGTGGGCACTTATCCTCCAATCTCGGAACGGTTGAGCTCGCAATTGCCTTGCACTATGTTTTTGACACTCCCAAAGATCGTATTGTCTGGGATGTAGGGCATCAAAGCTACGCCCATAAAATTTTGACAGGGCGCAGAGAAATGATGCCAAGCCTGCGTCAGTTTGGCGGCTTATCTGGATTTCCAAAACGATCAGAAAGCCAATACGATGCTTTTGGGACAGCGCATTCCTCTACTAGTATTTCAGCAGCTCTTGGGATGGCCGTTGCCAGCAAAGTAAAAGGTGAAAAGCGCAATGTAGTAGCAGTCATTGGTGACGGCTCGATGAGTGCTGGCATGGCCTATGAAGGTTTAAATAATGCGGGGGTTGATAAATCGATTCCCTTAATCGTGATTTTGAACGATAACGAAATGTCGATCTCTCCAGCAGTTGGCGCTCTGAATCGATATTTAGCAAAGCTCATTAGCGGTTCGCTCTATGGAGCCACTAAAAAAGGTTTAGATAAGATGCTTTCTTATACGCCCCCCTTAAGAGAATTTGCAAAAAGACTGGAAGGCCATGCAAAAGGGATGATTGGCCCAGCTACTATCTTTGAGGAATTCGGTTTTGATTACTATGGTCCGATCGATGGCCATAATCTAGACGACCTCATCATTACTCTTGAGAATCTGAAGAAAATGGCCCAGACAGACGGCCCACAATTCCTGCATATCGTTACCAAAAAAGGTAAAGGCTATGAGAGGGCAGAGTTAAACCCGATTTCTTATCATGGGCCCAGCAAATTTAATCCCAGCGAAGGCCTAAAACCTTCTGCACCAGGTAAAAAAACCTATACCGAAGTCTTTGGCGAGTGGCTGTGCGATATGGCCAAAGAGGATCAGCGTCTGATTGGGATCACACCAGCAATGCGCGAGGGTTCGGGCTTGGTGCAATTTGAAGCGCAGTTCCCCGATCGTTACTTTGACGTAGGAATAGCGGAGCAGCATGCAGTCACTTTTGCAGCAGGTATTGCTTGTGAGGACTTAAAGCCAGTAGTGGCAATCTACTCCACCTTTTTACAAAGGGGCTACGATCAACTCATACATGATGTGACCTTACAGAATTTACCAATTGTCTTCGCTATAGACCGAGCTGGTATGGTTGGTGCCGATGGAGCAACCCATGCAGGCGTGTTTGATGTTGCTTTTCTGAGATGCTTACCGAATGTCGTCTTGATGACACCGTCTAATCAAGAAGATTGCAGAAATATGCTCACCACTGCATTTAGTTTGAACGGTCCTGCTGTCGTGCGTTATCCCCGTGGTTCTGGCGTAGGTCCAGAAGCTTCCAAAAAACTGGAGACTATCCCCGTTGGAAAAGGCTTAATTATTCGCAAGTTAAAAAATGCGCAAGCTTCTGGTAAAAAGGTTGCATTTGTTTGCTTTGGACCATTGCTCTACAACGCACTAGAAGTCGCAGAGGAGCTTGATGCTACGGTTGCTGATATGCGCTTTGTAAAACCATTAGATGAGCAATTGCTATTAGACCTTGCAAAAAATCACGATGCTTTAGTCTTTATCGAGGACAGCGCAACTCAAGGAGGGGCGGGTAGCGCCTGCCTGGAAGCTCTATCAGCGCACAAGATTCAGATACCTACTTTACAAATTGGTCTACCTGATGAGTACGTCGAGCATGGTGATATCAATGTGCTCTTAGATCTATATGGACTATCTCCGCAGAAAATCCTAAGCAAAGTGCGAGATCATTTTCAGATATAAGCTTCTCATTTATGTTTAAGAAAGAGCAAAAACAGACGCAACTTTTATCAAAAGAAGCAAAGTGGCAATATATTGGTAAACCTGTTTTGATCATCTTTGGTACTCTGAATTTATTCATTCTCGTTTTTTTCTTAATCTACTACTACACCTAAACTCTGAACTTTCAGAATTCCTTACGGCACTATTTTTCTCGAAAGAAAATTCATGTTGAATAAAAAAATGGTCATGCCATTAGCCTGGGGTTTAACAGTGGCGATTTTGGGTGGCTTAGCAACTGATCTGGGTCCTTGGTATCAAGCTTTAAAAGAGCCTTTTTGGAAGCCACCTGATATAGCATTTGGACCGATCTGGTCTACCATTTTTGTTTTGTCTGGCATGGCTTGGGTTGCCGTAAAGCACCTAACGTCTGATGCCCCGATTCTGAGCCGCCTCACTTTTTTATTTTGGGTGAATGCTTTTCTGAACTTACTATGGAGTATTTTGTACTTTCGTTTTCAAAGACCGGATTGGTCTTTATACGAAGCAGTATTTCTCTGGCTCTCAGTGCTCGCGATCTATCTGACGATACGAAAAGTTTCTACTAAATATAGCCTTTACCTGCTGCCATATCTCGTTTGGGTCAGTATTGCGATTGTGTTGAATTGGGATACTGTACGGCTCAATGGACCCTTTGGATAAAAGGGCTTATATCCCCTTAAGATTGCTTCCATATAGTAAAGATGCCAGTAATGAAGATGAGCCCATATAAGCAGGCATAAATTTTGAAATCTTTCATTAGGATTTTAGAGGGTACTTTTTTATATTTCCAAAGGTAGTAGTGGAAAACAATCGGTGAAATCAAAATCACACTAAATTCAACTACTAGCTCGAGTATTTCACCCGTCATTTATTGGATGAATTTACTCTTAGAAAATACCAATACAACTACGCTGACCATGCCTATGGTGAACAAGAGCAGCGATCCCGTTTTCACAAAAACGATGAATCCCAGGAGTGCGAGGCCAAAAGCAATTAATCCTAATTTATCTCTAGACATATATTCACCCCCTGATATTGAAACTAGTCCTGAGCGCAAAAGAGGACTACCTGAACAAAACTATACCAATATTTGCGGTTAAAAAGGGGGTCTTAATTTAGAGAATTTTTCAAAGGAGGGGTGGATGAGCCAAACCCCCGGCACTGGCAGAAATTGGGTTTGGCTGCTTCGTTCCCGACCTGACCAGGTTATCCAACCCACCATGCGGGGAGGCCCATCCACTTCCATTTTAGCTTGTTAGAATGGAGAACATGACAGC
>CAIVXR010000096.1 GCA_903909925.1 uncultured beta proteobacterium
AGTTCCTGCCGGCTTATGGATGACTCCAGGAGATCAGTATTTATTAGTAGGTATTACTGGTGACGATTATGTTCAGGTGATTGATTGGAAGGCGCGCAAGGAAGTCAAGCGCATTCCTACAGGTAAGGGTGCCCATAACTTTCGTCCGTTGGGTGATAAGAAGCATGTTTTTGTGAGTAACCGCATCACATCCTCCATCAGCCTCATCAATATGCAAACCTTAGAGAAGGTAGGCGATATCACTGGCTTGCCAGCCGGGCCCGACGATATGGAAATTACTCCTGATGGTAAAACGTTATGGGTCACTTTACGTTTCGCTAAAAAGGTTGGGGTGATTGATATTCCCTCCATGAAACTCATGACAGTGATTCCAGTGGGTAAATCGCCACACGGTGTCTTCTTTTACCCTAGAGCTTCCTGGGAATAACATTCACCATGAAGTACAAACAACTCAGTCATCTCATAGCTACACTAGTAATTAGCAGTCTCTCATTTGCCGTCACCGCCCAAACGGCCAGCTGTAACAAAACGGTTTACCTCACATTTGACACGGGCAATATGTCGGTTGCTGAAAAAGTAGCTGAAATACTCAAGCGCCAAGACGTCAAAGCCACTTTTTTCTTAGCCAATGAAAAGACGTTTCGAGGTGATTTTGCTTTAGATGATTCATGGCGCGCTTACTGGCAAAAGCTAGCTAAAGAAGGACAGCACTTTGGTAGTCATACTTATGACCATACCTATTTTGTAAAAGATGGTCCTCAAGGCGAAGTCTTTGAGAAGCCTCAATTTGGGCCCAAAGCTGGAATGACCGTACTTTATAACGAAGCGGCGATGTGCAAAGAGATTCGCAGGGTAGATTTGCGCTTTGCAGAATTAACGGGCCAGCCATTACAAAAGATCTGGCGTGCTCCTGGGGGTAAAACCTCACCAACGTTGATTCGGATGGGGGATATGTGTGGGTATCAACATATTGGATGGGCGCCATCTGGTTTTTTGGGTGATGAGTTGAACTCCGATAAGTACCCAAACAGCGTGCTTTTAGAGCGGGCGAGTCGTGAGATCAAAGACGGTGATATCACTATGGCGCATTTAGGAATTTGGTCTAGAAAGGATCCTTGGGCTCCAGCAGTATTGGAGCAATTGATTATTAATCTGAAAGGTCGTGGCTTTTGTTTTGGACTTTTGCCTCAGTCTGACAAAAATTCTCAAGATCAGTCAAAATAAAGCATGGATTTAAGTTCTATCACTTCAGCAATCTCGAGCGCTTATGGCAGCGTGCAGGAGTTTTTGTTTGCCAACATTGCTGGACCACTACTCTATCAACTCGACTTGATGTCTTGGGCAGAGGATATCTTTGATGGGATTGACTGGTTTTTATTTGGTTGTATTCAGATATTTCTCATTATCGTTGTACTCAGGACTTGGGAGCGCCTAGCGCCAGCGGAGAAGCAAGAGCGTTTTGCAAAAGCTAGCCGGGTCGATGTCTTCTACACCTTATTTCATCGTCTAGGCATTTTTCACGGACTCATTTTTATTACGATCTCTGGATTCTTTTTCCAAATTGATTCCATCTTGCATGATTTTCGTTTTGATCGTTTCAATGTCGAATCTTGGTGGCCTGGAGTTACCTCAGTTCCAGTAGTGAGCTTCTTGGTCTATTTGGTGCTGCTTGACCTTGTGGAGTATCTCTACCACCGTGCATCCCATACTTTTAGCTGGTGGTGGCAACTGCATGCATTGCACCATAGTCAAACAGTAATGACCGCTTGGTCAGATAACCGTAATCATCTTTTGGATGACATCATGCGCGCAGTGGTGCTGGCATTCTTTGCGCTTCTATTTGGTGTATCTCCAGGTCAATTCATTATCTTAGTTGTGTTGAGTCAATTTATTCAGAGTTGGCAGCATGCCAATATCAAAGTGCATCTTGGCAAGGGTCAATATCTTTTGGTGTCACCAATGTTTCATCGTATGCACCATGCAGTAGGTTATGGGCATGAGGCAATCGGCAAGCCCGGTGTATTGGGGGGTTGTAATTTTGGTGTTTTATTTCCCTGGTGGGATATGTTCTTTAGAACCGCTATCTTCCCTAAAGAGGTCTATCCTACAGGGGTAAGAAATTTAGCTGTTTCCAACAATCTCTTAACGCAACAATGGCAGGGTCTTGTGCATTCGGCTAAAGAGTTAATGCCTAAATAAATTAATGAAGTAAGGCATACGCAGGGGTATGCAATAGGAGTTTTATGGTTGGACTGCCGCAAGTATTTAAATCATTTGGATTAGCTCTGGTAGGAACGATGCATCCAAGAATGCTGTGGCTAAGTTTGCGGCCATTTTTGATCGTATCGGTTCTCTGGGGTTGCTTAATTTGGCTCACATGGACTCCAGCACTGGCAATTCTGAGCGAGTTTCTGACAAACTCCATTTTTACCAATTGGATTCAAGAAGGTTTGATCTGGGCAGGATTTGAAAATGCCAGAGCCTGGATAGCGCCATTATTTTTTGTGATGCTGATCATTCCCTTAATCACAATTAGCTTGCTAGTGTTGATCGCTTTTTCTACTGTGCCTACCATCGTAAAAATTGTGGTGAAGCAAGCGCACTATCAAGATTTAGAATGTAAGCGGGGCGGTGGCATATTTGGTAGCCTGGTTTATACCTTATGGTCAGCGCTAATCTGCCTTGTATTGGTGATGCTGACATTACCAGTGTGGTGGGTACCTCCCTTAGTTGCTGTATTGCCACCATTATTCTGGGGTTGGTTAACGATGCGCCTGATGTCATATGATGTATTGGCTAAACATGCAAGTGTGCAAGAGCGTGATCAGCTATTAGAAAAATATCGCTGGCCTTTGCTCTGCATGGGCATTGCTTCAGGAGCGCTGAGTGCTGTGCCAACGTTCTTCTGGGCTACATCAGCGTTGGCCTTAGTATTGTTTCCCCTAGTCAGCTTTGTTGCTCTTTGGATTTATTCTTTGATCTTTGTCTTTGCTGGCCTTTGGTTTAGCCACTTTTTATTAGATGCTCTGAAAGAGTTACGGCAAGAAGAGTTGGATCAAGCCTTAACAGTGCAAGCACGTGTTATTGAAACGGAACTTCCGCATTAAGACTAATGAGATGGCTAATGAGATGGTTAATACAATTAAAAAAGTCGAAATAGACTCACTACAAAATACGCCAAGTGCAGCGCAACGCCGCTTTGGTTTGATTGTGATTGGTGATGAGATTTTGTCAGGTCGCCGCCAAGATAAACACATGGTTACATTAATTAGCTTACTCAATGAGCGCGGCTTAAGTCTGGCATGGGCGAAGTACGTGGCCGATGATCCTGTGCAAATTACTGCCACATTAAGAGACAGCTTTGCTAGTGGTGATGTGGTCTTTAGTACTGGCGGTATTGGTGCTACGCCGGATGATCACACGCGTCAATGTGCAGCTCTAGCGTTAGGCACCAAAACGCAACTACACCCAAGTGCCAAAGAATTGATTGCAGCTCGTATTCAGTTAACAGCTGAAGGTGATCCCATCAAAGCAGATTTAAATACGCCAGAGAATCAACATCGCTTCAAGATGGGTGAGTTCCCAATTGGTAGCGACATCATTCCCAATCCCTATAACCAGATTCCGGGTTTTCGGATCAAAGAGCATCACTTTGTTCCCGGCTTTCCGGTAATGGCAGCGCCGATGATGGCTTGGTGCTTGGATACCCATTACAAAGATCTCTTTCATCAAGAGAACTGGGCAGAGCAGAGCTTTATCGTTCCCAAGGGCATTGAGTCCGCCCTAACTCCTTTAATGGAGCGTATTGAGGCTAACTTTCCTGGGGTAAAGGTCTTTAGTCTGCCTTCGGTTGGAGATCCCACCAAGGGCGGTGTTTATGCGCAGCGCCACATCGAGCTTGGTATTAAAGGGAATGCCAATCTTTTGGAAAGTGCTTGGATTGCACTTAGAACGGGCACCCAAGAGCTGGGCTACGAAATTCACGATATCAGCTGAGTAAGAGACTCATATTTGCACCAAATAAGTGCAAATAGAGAGTTTTTAGACTGTTCAGCAGGGAATCTAGCACTTAATTAGTGCAATAATGAGAGTTCCCATTTGTTTACTTCAGTAAATTACATACATCCAGTAAGGCATGTTTGGTGCCTGAAATGAACAGGGGTGTATGCCTTAGGTTTGAATTCCGAATTTAGTTAATAGAGGAGATTTGCATGACGAAGACCGTCGCTGATGTGATGAAGTTAGTTAAAGAGAAAGAATGTACTTTCGTTGATTTCCGCTTTGTTGATACAAAGGGTAAGGAGCAACATACCAGCGTTCCAATTTCTGCTTTTAACGAAGATAAATTTGAAAGTGGCCATGCATTTGACGGCTCCTCTATCGCTGGTTGGAAGGGTATTGAAGCTTCTGACATGTTGTTGATGCCAGACCCAACAGCGTGCTACATCGATCCATTCTATGAAGAGCCAACATTAGTAATCACATGTGATGTGATCGAGCCTTCAGATGGCAAAGGTTACGATCGTGATCCACGCTCTATTGCAAAACGTGCTGAAGCCTATTTGAAGAGCTCTGGTTTGGGTGACGCTGCTTATTTTGGCCCAGAGCCAGAGTTCTTTATTTTTGACGGCGTTCGTTGGGGTGCCGATATGCAAGGTTGCTTCGTCAAGATCAATTCTGAAGAAGCTCCATGGTCATCTGCAAAAGAAATCGAAGGCGGTAATACTGGCCATCGTCCAGGTAAAAAAGGCGGTTATTTCCCAGTAGCCCCTGTAGATACATTCCAAGATATGCGTTCTGAAATGTGTTTGATTCTTGAATCACTCGGTATTCCAGTTGAAGTACATCACCATGAAGTTGCTGGTCAAGGTCAAAACGAATTGGGTACTAAGTTCAGCACATTAACCCAACGTGCTGACTGGACTATCTGGCAAAAGTATGTCGTTCAAAACGTTGCGCATGCTTATGGCAAAACAGCCACTTTCATGCCTAAGCCAGTAGTTGGTGACAATGGTTCTGGTATGCACGTTCACCAATCTGTTTGGAAAAACGGTGAGAACTTGTTTGCGGGTAATGGTTATGCTGGTTTGTCAGAGTTTGCTCTGTTCTACATCGGCGGCATTATTAAGCACGCTAAAGCATTGAATGCAATTACCAACCCTGGCACAAACTCTTATAAGCGTTTGGTTCCAGGCTTTGAGGCTCCAGTGAAGTTGGCTTACTCAGCACGTAACCGTTCCGCTTCAATTCGTATCCCACACGTTTCTAGTCCTAAAGGCCGTCGCATTGAAACGCGTTTCCCAGATCCATTGGCAAATCCATATTTGGCATTCTCTGCCTTGTTGATGGCCGGTTTGGATGGCGTGCAGAACAAGATTCACCCAGGTGAAGCTGCTGACAAGAATTTGTATGACTTGCCCCCTGAAGAGGATGCAAAGATCCCAACCGTATGCGCAAGCTTAGAAGAAGCTCTAGCAGCCTTGGAGAAAGATCATGAGTTCTTGACTCGCGGCGGAGTTTTCACTCAGTCGATGATTGATGCTTATATCAATTTGAAGATGGAAGATGTCACACGTTTCCGTATTACTACC
>CAIVXR010000097.1 GCA_903909925.1 uncultured beta proteobacterium
ATGCTCTATGGTCGTGGTGCAGCGGATATGAAAACCTCACTTGCAAGTTTTGTAGTTGCTACCGAAGAGTTCGTTACTGCACATCCGGATCACCAAGGCTCGATTGCCTTTCTAATCACGAGTGATGAAGAAGGCCCCGCAAATGATGGCACTGTCATTATGTGCGAGCGATTACAAAAACAGGGGCAGCGCCTTGATTACTGTGTTATTGGTGAACCTACTTCTGTAGATCAACTTGGCGACATGATTAAAAATGGTCGTCGCGGCTCTTTATCTGGTAAGTTGACAATCAAAGGTATTCAGGCTCATATCGCCTACCCACATTTAGGCAAGAATCCAATCCATCTTTCAGCACCCGCAATTTCTGCTTTAGTAGAGACAGAATGGGACAAAGGGAATGAATATTTCCAACCTACCAGCTTTCAGATTTCTAATATTCATGCTGGCACTGGTGCAAATAACGTTATTCCTGGTGAATTAACAATTGATTTCAATTTCCGTTTCTCTACTGAGAGCAAACCAGAGCAACTGCGTGAGCGTCTTGAAAAAATTCTCAAAGACGCTGGTATTGATTTTGAAATTGATTGGCACCTAGGTGGTAGCCCCTTTATTACCGGGGATGGCGATCTTGCTAGCGCATTGCGCAAAGCTATCAAAGCAGAAACTAAAGTGGATACAGAGCTGTCAACCACTGGTGGCACTAGTGATGGGCGCTTTATCGCCAAGATTTGCAAAGAAGTGGTTGAATTTGGCCCCCTCAATGCTACTAGCCACAAAATTAATGAGTGCGTCATCATCGACGATGTTGAGCCTCTCAAAAATATTTATCGCAAAACACTTGAGCTACTCATTGCTTAATTGCAAGTCGATTTTCTAATTGAATTTGATCCATCATGGACCCTGAGCCTTTGCAGTCTTTAACAGTCAATCAGTGCATTAATCAAATTGCACAAAAACTGGTAGCGGCAAACCTACATTATGGCCATGGCGCAATCGATGCGCAAAGCGAAGCGCTTTGGCTTGTGAGTAAACAGATCAACTTAAGTCCAACTGAAGCACTAGATCACTTAGAAGACTCCATTACAGATGAGCAACAGAAAAAAGCTTTAGCTGTTGCTGATGAAAGAATTTCTACACGTAAACCTCTTGCTTATATCTTAGGTGAGGCCTGGCTTATGGGTGTACCTTTTTTCTGTAGTGAACAAAGCATTGTTCCTCGATCCTGGATTGCTGAACTCATCGTGAATGGCTCCTTAGAACCATGGCTGCCTGCAGGTGGTAAAGCACTTGACTTGTGTACTGGTAATGGCTCGCTGGCAATTCTTTTGGCACTGTCTTGTCCTGATATTCATGTGAGTGCATGTGATATCAGCATGCCGGCTCTGTCTCTTGCTGCCCGTAATGTAGAGCGTCACAGCTTGAGCTCTCAGGTGGACTTATTGGATGGCGATTTATGGAACGCATTAGCTGAGCCAAATGAAGATAACGTATTTGACTTGATTATTTGCAACCCCCCCTATGTAAACGCTAGCTCTATGAATGTGCTTCCTGCGGAATATCATGCTGAGCCAACCCTGGCATTAGCGGGTGGAGAAGATGGTATGGATTTAATTAGAAGAATTATTGCGCATGCTTCTGATTACTTATCTGAGCGTGGCGCCATTCTGATTGAAATTGGTAATGAGTATGAGAACTTTAAAAAAGCTTTCCCGCAAATTCCAGCGATCTGGATGGAAGTATCTGCTGGAGAAGAACAAGTACTTCTCATACAAGCGGAAGACTTACGCTAAAAATCTTAGCTTAATTCTGCTGCCGCAGAAATCGCCTGATCAATTCTTTCAACCGGAATTACTTTTAATCCTGGAATCTTTGTCTTAGGCATATTGGCCTTTGGAATGATAGCCACTGTAAAGCCTAACTTTGCCGCCTCTTTCAAACGCTCTTGACCACGCGGGCATGGACGAATCTCGCCAGCTAAGCCAACTTCACCAAACACAATAAGCTGTTTTGGTAGCGCGCGATTTCGAATCGATGATTGAATTGCCAACAGCACTGCTAAGTCAGCAGCTGGCTCGGAGATTTTGACGCCGCCCACAGCATTTAGGAAAACGTCTTGATCAAAACACGCAATACCTGCATGACGATGTAAAACTGCCAAGAGCATTGCCAAGCGAGCCTGCTCTAGACCAACAGCCAAACGCCGTGGGTTAGGAACATGCGCGGTATCTACCAGTGCCTGAATTTCTACCAATAAGGGTCGACTACCCTCTTGCGTCACCAATACACAAGCGCCTGGAACCATTTCCTCATGCTGCGATAGAAAAATTGCTGAAGGATTGGTAACACCTCGCAGACCTTTTTCGGTCATTGCGAATACGCCTAGCTCATTCACAGCGCCGAATCGATTTTTAATTGAGCGCACTAAGCGAAAGGAGGAGTGGGTATCTCCCTCAAAGTACAAGACGGTATCCACAATATGTTCTAAGACTCTTGGTCCTGCAAGATGGCCATCTTTAGTCACATGACCCACCATCAATACACATATCCCACTCGATTTAGCAGCTCTGGTTAATTGCGCAGCACACTCACGAACCTGCGCCACAGACCCCGGAGCTGAACTGAGTACTTCAGAGTACAAAGTTTGAATAGAATCCACCACCAATACTTGTGGCTTGACAGTATCCATGATCGAAATCAGTTTCTCTAACTGTATTTCTGCTAAAACTTCTAATTGGGGAGCATCTAGCGCAATCCGTTTTGCACGTAATGCAATTTGGGCTGCTGATTCTTCACCGCTACTGTAGAGCACATTCATGCCAGCAGAACTCATCTGCGCCAAGGCTTGCAATAGCAATGTTGATTTACCAATTCCCGGATCACCCCCCAAGAGAACTACACCCCCTGGAACGAGTCCTCCACCTAAAACACGATCAAACTCTTCAACTCCCGTACTAAACCTTGGCAGATCTTCGGCAGTAATTGCCGCAAGTTTTTGCCTTGGCAAAGATTGTGCTAAACCTTGAAAACGAGAATTAGACGTTGTCTCTGGCAAGCCCTCTTCCATCGTGTTCCATTCTTGACAAGCTGGACACTGCCCCTGCCATTTTGCAGAGCTGCCGCCACAGGATTGGCAGATATAAACCGTTTTGACTTTGGCCAAGAGTTACCTAGTATTAAAGATGAAAAAAGATTGAATCAACAATTAATCGAGCTGTGTGCCAGCTTTATTTTCTTGAGCACGCTTAGGCGCATCTTTACGACGCTGCTCTAGATCTGCAGCCCTTACTGCAGCCGCCTTTTGCTTTTCTTCGAATTCACGCTGATTATCTGCACGCTCAGCAGCTTTGATGGGTGAGGCACGTTCAGCAGCACGCTTAAGATCTTCTTGATCTTTTAAACTCTTACGTAATTTGCGCTGCACTTCATGAAGTGCAATCTCTTGCTCAGTAATGGGATCTATCTCTTTACGATATTGGGATCTTGCGCTACTTAGGCAGTAATTGACCCAATATTTTTGATAGCACTCAGCTTGAGTCTTACCCCAACGATACTTAGCCCACTCGCGCTGTAATTCAAGTTCTTGTTCAATCTTGTCTAACTGCGCAAGCTCAGCCTCTTCAGCCGGGGTCGCCCAGACTAGACTGCGGAATGAGCAAACGACTAAAAAAATTCCGAAGAATATTTTTGAGCGCAGAAACAGACTTCTCAAATTTCCACCTTGGCGCCCAACTCTACCAAGCGATTTGCTGGGATCTTGAAGAAGTCAGATTGACGGCCTGCATTTTGGTACATCCAGCAAAACAGGCGCTCACGCCATATAGCCATTCCCGGAATTTCAGTTGAAACAATAGTGTCGCGGGATAAGAAGAAAGAGGTATTCATCAGATCAAATTCAAGTCCTGAAGATTTTGCAACTAATTCAATAATCCGAACCGCATCGGGAGTTTCATTAAAGCCATAAACTGCGCGCACTACATAGATGCCATTTCCGAGATCACGTAAGGTAATGCGTTCTTCATCTTTCACATAGGGCACATCCCAAATGCTGACCTTTAAGAAAAAGACTCTTTCATGAAGCACATGGTTATGTTTCAGGTTATGCAAGAAAGACACAGGTAAGTAATCTACGTGAGCCGTCAGAAAGACTGCCGTTCCTTCGACTCGATGGGGCGGATGCTGCATTAAGGCATCGATAAAACCCTTAAGAGCAATTCCATTAGTCATGGCCTTTTGGCGCAATATCTTACGACCCTGATACCAGGTCATGAGAATCATAAAACAGATTGCACCCAATAGCAGAGGGAACCATCCGCCTTCCATAATCTTCAAGAGGTTAGCAGTTAAAAAAGCAAGATCAACTACCAAAAATGCACCGATCACCAAGGTGACTAGAAAGGTATTCCAGCGCCATACAACCCGCATCACTATTGCTGCTAAGAAAGTAGTAACAATCATTGTTGTTGTCACCGCAATTCCATAGGCGGCAGCTAAGTTTTCAGACTTTTTGAATGCCAAAACAACCACAACTACCAGGACCAATAAAGCCCAGTTAACTAGCGGCATATAGATTTGACCAATTTCACGGTCAGAGGTATGCAGTACTTTCATGCGCGGCAGAAAGCCCAACAAGATAGCTTGGCTAGTCATTGAAAAAGTGCCAGAGATAACTGCTTGTGACGCAATCACTGTTGCCAAGGTTGCCAAAATAACCAAGGGGAGAACAAAACTTTCTGGAACCATTAAGAAAAATGGGTTACTAATCGTTTCTGGGTTACTTAAAAACATGGCGCCCTGACCAAAATAATTGAGCAGTAAACAAGGCATCACAATAAAGAACCAGCCCATACGGATGGGCTTTAGCCCAAAATGCCCCATATCGGCATATAAAGCTTCAGCGCCAGTCAATACCAGGAATACGGCACCTAGAACAATAAAACCTTGTAATGCATGTTCAATCAAAAAGCTAATGGCGTATATCGGATTAATAGCCGCAAAAATAACTGGGTTCTGAATGACTTGATATACCCCCATCAATCCAATAGTTAGGAACCAAATCATCATGATCGGTCCGAACAGCTTTCCAACTACATCAGTGCCTGTTTTTTGAATAAAAAACAATACCACCAAGATAAAGATCGTCACTGGAATGACAAAACGGCTTAAGTCAGGAGAAATGACCTCAAGCCCTTCAACCGCAGAGAGCACTGAAATAGCTGGAGTAATAATGGCATCGCCATAAAACATACAGGCCCCAAAAACGCCCGCCATGATGATTAGCAGTGAGCGCTTTGAACTAGCTGGTGCAGTCCTCAAAGCCAAGGCCATGAGTGCCAGAATTCCACCCTCACCATGATTGTTTGCGCGCATCACAAACAAAACATATTTCAAGGAAACCACAATGGCAAAAGCCCAGAAGACCATTGAAATAACACCGTAAACAGCGTCAGCAGAAAATGGGATGCCGTGCTCAGCACTAAAACATTCTTTTAATGCGTATAAGGGGCTAGTACCAATATCACCAAAGACCACACCAATGGCAGCAAACATCAATGCTACTGAAGCGCCTTTTTTATGCGGATGATCTTCACGCGAGATCTCCACAGGCCTTAGTAAGGATGATTCGGAGAACTCAGGATTACTAACTGACATTAATAGACCTTATTGCAATGTTGTGTCGCAATATATTACTCCTTATAGCAGCCCATTAAATGATGAGATAAATCCTCAAAAACCGCTTTTTTATATCCGATTTGCAGGAAAACCTCGACAGAGACCCCTAAAAAATGGTAGAATTTCAGCTTCAGACGCGGGGTGGAGCAGTCTGGCAGCTCGTCGGGCTCATAACCCGAAGGTCGTAGGTTCAAATCCTGCCCCCGCAACCAAGATTTATTCATTAAGCCCTTAATTCTTAAGGGCTTTTTGCTTTCTAGCTACCACTTCATTGCAAGAGCTCCTAAGGACTAGTTTTTAGGACCGTCAACTGCCTTCAAGTAGCCCTTTAGATACTGAGCTGGCACAAATAAATCGCTACTGATCCCAGTTTTTGAAGAAATCGTGACTTGGAATCCCTTGCTCATGTTCTCGCGCAAAAAGGCATCAGTCACTTGAATAGCCATCAGCTCTTTATAAACACATCCCCGCTGCTCACAAACCCCCGCTTCTCGCGACACCACCTTAAAAGTGCTTGCAGGTTTATTGAGTAAGTTCGCTGATTCGTAATAACGCCATGGAGAAAAGTAAGTTAGCAATATAAGAAGTTCATATGTTTTAGCACCCTGCTGAGTTTGCTCAGTTCTAAGACTAAACATTTCATACGTATTAGCCTCATCCATGGTGTTAATCGGAGGACCTTGATATATTTTTCCGCCAGTAGTCGGATTGGAGCTAATGATAGTAGAACGATAAACATCGTCTATCTCCCAAGCACCAACAACTTTATCGTTACCTCTGCACGCTATTAAACCAAGACCTACGATGAGTAAAACGATCATTCTGAACATATCTAAATCCCCTTAAGCCTGTAAATCCTACTATCGACCAACTAAAGAGAGATTTATTACCGCTTAGCAGGCCAGCGATAAACATTTCCATATTTAGTTTCACTCTATATTACTCTTCAATACTCCGGTGCCATAGACGATTTATATCACGCCGCCAAAATTGTGTCGAAGATTTAGTGCTATTTTTAAATGTCCAGATTTGCGCTCCTGTTATGGGGGTTTGATAAAAAGGAATACTCAAATCTCGATAGCGTGCACTAACAGTAGGATGCGGATGGCCATAACGATTGCGGTAACCATTTTGCGCAAACGCCTCATCAGGTGCCAAGTTTTTGAGTAAGTCGAGGGATGAAGAGGTTTTGCTACCGTGATGTGGTGCCATGAAAATAAGTTGTCTATCAGCAATCTCCTCAAGTCTTGCTTGATTAAGCCGCTCCACGATTTCAGCTTCACCCTGCTTTTCTACATCACCAGTTAACCAGAAAGAGGTTTTATGGTTACGCACCTCAAGCACACAACTCATCTCATTTGGCTTCCGAGAATATTGATCCTTAAAAAGCGTATCCTCATTCGGATGCCACACGATAAATTCAACACCATCCCAAAACCAACGCTGACCAAATCGACAAGGAATGCTAGGAATTTTTCTAGCTTGCAGATTGTGAAGTAAAGGATTGTTACTGGGTAATGAACCCATCATGAAATCAAACTGAATGTGCTTTAGCAGCGTAGCAGCACCGCCAACATGATCGCTATCACTATGACTAATTACCATACGATCTATTTGCTCGATACCTCTACCGCGCAAATAAGGCAGAATCACGCGCTGCCCTGCATCATCCTTTTTTCCCTGAATAGGCCCAGTGTCATAGAGTAGCTTCCTATTAGCTGTCTCAAGTAAAACTGCAGTGCCTTGGCCTATATCCAAAACAGTTGCCCTGAATTCACCTGCAGCTAAGGAAGCTGAATTTGAAAAATTTAGTACCGGAATAAATAAAGAGATCGATAGCACTAGAGATAAAGTACGCATCCTCCAATCGCTAATCAAAATTCCTGGGCGTATGGCGTAAACAATTCCAAAGCCAGACAACAATACGATCCACCACTGCGGTTGTCTCGCCCAGACTACAGCCCAATTCCAACTAGCCATCCAATCGAGTGCAATAGCTAGATATTCCATTGCCATATGGGCTGGCAATACAAGCCACTTACCAATGAATTCAGGCAACAATGCTCCAGCGATAGCTAGGGGTGTTACAACATAACTGACCAAGGGGATGGCAAAGGCATTAGCTAGTGGCGAGACTACTGATACTTGATAAAACCAATACAAAGTAAATGGGAGTAATGCAATGGTGACAACTGCTTGCACTCGACAGGCCTCGCGTAAGGCTTGCATCAAGCGCTGCGTCCAATGAATCTCCAACTCTTTTCCAGTAGGGATACCTAATAAGCCTGGTGAGTCGCCCATGGCATACAAGATGGCAGCAACCGCACCAAATGACAACCAAAATCCTGGGGTATATGACGCCATTGGATCAATCAATAGAACAAACACCAATGCCCACCACCAAATATCAAAGGACCGAGGATTTCTACCAGACCATAGCGCATATGCAACAACGCCAACCATATACATCGTTCTTTGCGCTGGTATCTGAAAGCCTGCTAACCATGCATAAATAAATGCCGTTATAAATCCAGCGACTGCAGCAACCTTACTCACAGGAATGAGTAATGGCCAAGAACGGCGTCGCCAAATAAAGGCTGTTATTGATGCACCAAGGCCAGCTAACATCGTCACATGTAGTCCTGATATAGAAATCAAATGGCCAATGCCAGTAGCATTAAATATCCGCCAGTCCTCCTGATCAATGGCGTTTTGATCGCCCATCACTAAAGCAATAATCACGCCTGCATAGCGAGCATCTACTGGCAACATAGCTTGAATCTTTTTACGTAACTCCCAGCGCGCTAATTCCATGCGTAGCTCAAACTCTGTGAAGCCAATATCTTGAGCCAATATCAACTCACCTGATCGTACTGAGCCACTGGCTCCAAAGTCTTGATGAAAGGACCAACGCTCAAAATCAAAGGTGTAAGGATTGAGAGATCCATAAGGACGTTTGAGTTTTACTTTGAGTTTCCAGCGTTGACCCGGAATAATCTCTGGGATTTCTTGGGGATTTCTCCAGGCAGGCTGCCAACTAAGATAGATGCGCTGAGGAAGTACACCTGTAGCATCATCTATTTCAAATGCAAACTTGGCACCCTCTGAATTTCCTTGAGGCAGCGCGGCTACGCGCCCTTCGATTGTTAATTCTTTGCCTTCTATTTCTGGAGAAAGAATATTGTGTAATCGATTCTCAGCATAGCGTGCATTCCAAGCAAAGCCCAGTACGAATATAAAAGCAACAATAGCTAATTTACGTAGCTGACTGAATGACTTACCAATATAGGCCAAGAGCAAGAAAAAGATGCAAAGCAGAAAACATCCTGGCAGCCAATGAAGCGGCATCTTTGGTAAAAAGAAAAGGAATGATCCCCCGGCGATAAACGCCGCAATAGCTAAGCGCAAGAGCTTAAGAAGCTAGTGTGGAGTTTGGGAGATCTGCGCAGAGCGCTGACCAACGGGGCAATACCTGCATGGCGTTGCGCCACGCTGCTGTAGCAAAGTCAGTCTCGCTCACTCCACGAATATCTGCCAAACATCTTGCGATACGAGGTAAGAATGCTGGCTCGTTAAATGCGATACCTTCCTCTCTTAACCATGCTGGTGGAATATCGGGCGCATCGGTTTCAGTAACGATACTATCAATCGGCAACTCAGTTAAGAGTCGTCTAATTTGTAAGGCACGCTCATAAGTAGCAGCGCCACCAAAGCCTAGCTTAAAACCTAACTCAATAAATTGTGTGGCCTGCTGAAAGCTGCCATTAAATGCATGAGCAATTCCCCCTGGAATTTTACGACTACGCAAGGCTTTCAAAATAAGGTCTTGTGAGCGGCGTACATGCAGAATGACAGGCAACTGAAAGTGTTGTGCTAAATCTAATTGCGCATTAAAAAAGTATTCTTGTTGATGTGGATCTAAGCCTTCCACAAAATAATCCAGGCCAATCTCACCGATGCCAACAAATCTGGGATCAGAGAGAGATTGAGTAATTTCTTTTTCAAGAATTCTGATATCACCTTCTTTAGCCTGATTGGTATAGAGTGGATGAATACCAAGCGTATAAACCAAACCTGGTATCAATTGGCTATA
>CAIVXR010000098.1 GCA_903909925.1 uncultured beta proteobacterium
AGGCGCAAGTCATCAAACTGCTCTTCATGCCTCGCAAAGCCAAAGCGGATGTCGGCTAGCGGCTTCCAGGCCTTTTCATATTCTTGTACGATCACTTCCAAAATACGGCGTGCAATACGCATTTCTGTAATGGAAAGTTTTTTCGGATTGCTATTGTTGCTCGGCGGGAAAGTGCCATTGCCACCAAAGATGGTATCGACTGCAACATTCAGCGTATTCATATCTAAGGACCAGCAACCGTAACCTTCAACGTGATCAAAGCCAACCACTTGAATATTCGCTGAAGCTGGAACTGATTGAATAAACTCTTGATAATTTTTGAGGCCAGCAAAACTGGAATTGACAACCACTGAGCTACCCACAATATGCGTGAGCTGAATTCTCAAGCTACGTGCAAATGCCTCATGAACAATTTCAAGCGCAGGCATACGTCGCTTGTTAGCGACTTGGGCCTGACTGAAAAATACGGCTTGTTTATCTAGATTCATACACTACAAGTCTTTGCTCAATAATGATTCGATTAGGCGTATAGATTAATTCTACCGTCAGCAGCCGGAATTGCAGCACTTAATACACCGGCAGCCACATCTGCATTTGCAGCTACTGTAGAGCCATTACCACCATTACTAAAGGCAATACCCTCAGCCATAAATTGGGCTTGACCCGCATTATCAGAGCTCTGGCGCATATCTAGACTTAAAGAGAGGCCCATTTGCGCCAATTGCTCTTTTAACTGTGAACTACCCTGCTCTAAGCGTGCACGGGTTGAATCACTGGCGCCATCCACCACCACAATCGCACGACCCTGGTTATCCAAGCGTAAATCAATACGAATAGTGCCTTGATCTGGAGGGGTTACCTCCATCACCACACGACCGCCACCCTCTTTGAGAACGCGCATCACTTCAGCATTGAGTGGGCCAGTTGCCAATGAGGCATTTTGCGGCTCCAACTTCACCGTTGTGGTTTGGGTCAACTTCACTTCTTGATTCAAGGTAGAAATAAAGCTGGTTTGCTTGGCATCTGTTGCATTGATTCCCTGATTACTCGCTTGAGCTAGAGAATCGTCTTTTTCAACAACCCGAGGTGATCGCTCTTGTTTTGCTACTGCAGCGTTAGCTGCAAAATGCTCAGCATTTTGTGAGCGCACCTGTTTTGAGAACTCGCCCTCTTCTATTTTTGGTAGATTTACTGATTTAGGTGCAGCTTGCGCTACCGCTTGATCAGCTGGCTTAGCAATAGTCGCGCTAGTGTTTGCAGAAGCTGTTTGATCGATTGCCGCTGTATCTGAAGATGCGCTAACTGTCTGAACTGCGTTCTGTACAGCTGGCGTAGCTGCTACATTCACAGCAGTCTGGGCGCTGGTTGTAGGCAACTCAATCTTCTGAATAGTCACTTGATCTAAAGGCAACTCTTGAGCGCCCGCAGAAGCATTGGCAGCTACTTGCTCTGTATTAGCCTGCACTTGAGCGGCAACTGTAGAGCTTACTTGGACAGTTTGGCCTGGATTAATTTTGACTGACTCTACCGCAGCACTTGATGCTTGAGCTTGCAGTGGTGCACTGCTCACGTTCGCTGTTGCTTGATTGAGGGTTGCAGCAAATGCTTGTGCATTACCTGAGTCCACTGGATTTTCCAGGGTGGTCTGGGCAGCTACATTATCACTTTGGGTATTTGCAATTGTTTGTGTTGTCGCTGCATTGGCATTAGCAGCAGCCACTTGCGCCACCTCAACAGTAGACGTGCCGGTATCAGCCGCAACCGCTTGAGCCGCCTGTACTATTGGAGCAAGCGCAACTTGTAATACGTTTGCAACAGCAATTGGATTTACAGAAACCTGAACATCACTTGCAACAACATCTTTCTTAGAATCTTTTGATTGCAAGGAATCTGTCAGTGTTGCTACTTCAGTAGCAGCAGTTGCAATAGATGGGTCAACAACTGCAACTGGTGCATCGGTAACTACAGTAGCCGCAGCATCAGTGGCAACCTTTTGAGCGGCCGTGTCTGCAGCTGCTTTTGCCAAGGCCGTCTGAGCTTGGGTATTCAGAGCAGCATTGGTGACTACCTTATCACCAGCCTGCTGAGTAACGCCATCAAGTAATGCAGTACTTAACGCGGTATCAACTACTGCCAAAGTATCGGTTGTTGTAGTGACTTTAGCCTCCACTGCCAGCGCGACCTCTACTTGTCCTAAGGTCGCTTGATCAACGCCTTGTACTGGAGGAGAGTCTGAGGGGGTCTGAGGATTAGCCTGAGCATTAGCCTGAGCATTAGCCTGTGAACTATCCGAAGAGGATTTTGTCTGGGGAGCGGCAATATTTGCAGCATCTTGCTGAGCTTGATCGGTTGAAGGTGGCAAATTTTGCGGCTTTTCGTCAGGTGCTTGAGTGCTTCTGGCCTCTGTTCGAGGAGTATCTGAGGTGGGGTTTTGACTCTGCTGCTTAGCCGCTCGTAACTCGTTCGGGAAGCTCGTAAGCCCTTGATCTGAATGACTTTGTGACGAATCGAGCGCAGGCTGATTAGCGAAAATCAGGTTATCGCGAGACTGTAAAGCTTGGAGCGGATTTAAATTTGCCATAAATATTCCCCGTTTAGGTAAATATTACTAAGCAGATTTCGTGCCAGAATCTCCGTGAAGTCGAGAAATAATGCAATCTTCCAGTTCTAGGCGCTCAAGACGGGCTCTTTTTGCCAGTTCCTCAGCTGTTTTACGGGCCAAGACCTTTTCGATGCCCTGAACTCTCAATTTAGACTCAACTGCCTGCTGACGAGCATTAACCATGGCCTCATTGAGCTTAGCAATTTGCCCCTCTTGCTCCACAACGCCGGCCTGCAGGCGATTCCTAAAGGAGGTGGAATCCTGCAAAAAGCCTACGGATGCCCCTTTAGTGGCGGTATCGAGCATCTGCCTCTCATAGTCTTGAACATAGTCAACCACCTGCTGATTAAAGGCCTCACTTCTGCGAAGCTCACTATTTAAGCGTTTTAATTGATTGCCGGTACGGGTTTCATGCGTTTTGGCAAATTGCAGAATCAGTTTTAAGACTTTGCTCATGCGGCCTCCGCCACAATCGTCATCAGCTCATTTACTGCCCCGTCAAAATGAGCCACCTCTGAGATGTCTTGCTGCAAGAACTTTTGCATTTTTGGCCATAAACGAATGGCCGCATCAAAATCTGGATCACTGCCTGGGGCGTAAGCACCCATACTAAGCAAATCACGTCCGCGCATGTAACGACTATAAAGCTGCTTAAAACGACGCGCAGCCATTAAATGCTCTGGCTTCACTACTCGAGGCATGGCGCGAGAAATCGATTTCTCAATATCAATTGCAGGGTAGTGGCCTGAGTCTGCTAATTCACGGGAAAGAAAGAAGTGACCATCTAAAACACCACGTGCTGTATCAGCAACGGGATCATTAATGTCGTCACCTTCCAGCAATAAAGTATAAAAAGCAGTGATGGATCCATCTCGGCTTTTACCGTTACCAACCTTCTCTAGTAACTCAGGTATTTTTCCGAAAACACTAGGTGGATAACCTCTAGACACTGGGGCCTCGCCTAGACTTAAGCCAATTTCGCGTTGGGCCATTGCAAAACGCGTAAGCGAATCCACAATCAGCACTACATGTTTATTTTGATCCCTGAACCAAGTAGCAATCTCCGTTGCATACCAGGCACCTTTAGCACGCGCTAGCGGTGAAGAATCTGCTGGAGCAGCAACAACAACAGCACGCTTTGCAGTTTCTGGATCCAAAATATCTTCACAGAACTCCCGAACCTCACGGCTACGCTCACCTACAAGAGAGATCACGATGACATCGGCTACGCAATTACGGCATAACATTCCGAGCGTTACGCTTTTACCAACACCAGATCCAGCAAAAATTCCAATCCGTTGGCCCCGACCAATTGTGAGCATGCTATTCACACTTCGCAGACCTGTATCCATAGGCTCATGAATCGGCTGACGCTCCATTGGATTTATAGAGCGTGTATTTACTGGTTTGGCTTGAAGCTCGCCCTCGCCTTTGCCATCTAAAGGTCGGCCAAAGCCATCCACAATACGGCCAAGCAAATCATTACCGATTGCCAGCGGTTTTACAGAAGAACGAATCGTATAGACACCATCAGCCATAAATGGTGTATTGGCTGGATAGACTAATGCACCAGGTGAAATACCGTCAATTGAATCTACGGCCATCAAATACGTAGTACCGCCATTAAAGCCGATGCACTCAGCGTCAATAAAATACTCTGAACCCTGAGATAAGATGCACGCGCTCGCACCAATGGGCAAAGGTAAGCCCTCCACCTCTAAAACAAAGCCTGACACCTTTTTTAAACGGCCTTCACGAATCGATTTAGGGCCAGCGCGCAAAAGGTCTAACGCATTATTTAATTTGGAATGAACCTGATCTGCGCGAATTGTCATGGGTGATAACTTAGAAGTTTTCTTCGCCAGATGATTGCAAGTGATTTGGCAATCCTAGTAAGGAGCGTGCAATTGCTTTTCTGGCCTCAAAGCCGACATCAATACGTGCATGATCTAACTCTGCATAGGCATGGCCCGACGGCACATCTGCATCAAGCAACAAGCTGCAAGAGAAAGGCAAGCCTGGATCTTCAACAATACGCTTCCAAATAATCGAGTCTGCTTCAGATATCCGCAGGTGCAAAGTTTCCCCCGGTCTAGGCAAGCGCATCAAGGCTTCTTGAATGGCTGCAACAAAGGGGCCGCGCTCAATTTCTTCTTTGCCAGAAATACGCAGTGCAACTTCATAGGCCAATTCATTCAGTGGTTGAGTAATTGCTTCTGGTAGTCCTTGTAAGGCGGCCAAGATATCCTGCAATGACTTTGTTAAAGAATCAATATCTGCTTTAGCGTCGTCATACGCCTGCTTATAGCCAGCTTGCGCACCTGCAGCCTTACCTGTTTGCAAACCCTCTACTTCACCCTGCTGATTACCTGTTTGGAAACCCTGGGTATAACCTTCCTGAAAGGCTGCAGTACGAATTGCTTCAATTTCTTCAGCAGTAGGTAATTGCAGTGGCGGTTCAATTGCAGTAATAATTTCCGCTTCAAGACGTGGAATGGCAACCGGCTCTGGCGGCTTTGGATCAAACGACGGCGGCATCCACTTAATAACCATGGGAAGCGCTTAAATAAATTCGTCTAGATGCTTACCAGACTGTAGAACAATTAATTTCTTGTCGGCCATTGCACGTGCAATACGGACCATCTCGCGTTGACGGTCTTCTACATCGGATACCTTCACAGGCGGCAAGGTATCCAACTCATCACGAGTACGCTCAGCAGAACGCTTAGTCATATTGCTGAAAATCTTTTCACGCAATTTTGGACTTGCGCCCTTCAAGGCAATAATCAAGATATCTTGCGGCACTTCTAGCAAGACTGTCTCAAGAGACTTGTCAGCAACATCCAAGAAATCTTCAAAGCTGAACATTCTTTCAACAATCGCTTCTGCCAAGTCGCTATCGTAATCACGAATACGATCAATGGCGCTCTTATTCATATCATCAGCCATGTAATTCAAAATATCGGCCGTGGGGGCAATACCACCGCTACCAACATCAGACTTCTTAGCATCCGGACCAAGCAATTGCATCATGACTTCGTTGAGAACCTGAATCGCTTCAGCATCCACTTTTTCCAAGAGGGCTACACGTAGCATCAATTCATTGCGACGATCTTCAGGGAACATCGCTACAAATGCAGATGTTTGCTCAGGGCGCAAGAAAGTCATCAGGCTAGCCACAATCTGTGGATGCTCATTGCGCACTACATCGTAGAGTTCTTCAGGGGTTGCAGAGGCAACTGCTTCGATGCCAGCTAAAGTAGCAACGTTTTCTAAATTTTCTTTATCACCCAAGACCCCCATGATGGAACCAATATCACCACCAACCGGTGCATGCCATGAAGTGATTTCTTTAAATTCAGACAATACTTTTGCTGCAGTAAGCTTATCAATAAAACTCATACCAGCCATACGCACAGACAAGGCCTGCACTTCTTCAGGACTAAGCTTACGCAATACTTCAGCAGAAAACTCAGGCCCAACTAGCAACAAAATCATTGCTACTTTATGCAAGTTATCAAACTCGTCTACTGCGCTTACAGAGTTAGTCTGAGCGCTTGATTGCTCAAGGCCACGCTTCATTGCATCGCTTAAGGATGGAGTTAAATCCATTCCCTGGTGCAAGCGGTATTGGTTAGTAGGAGTACTCATTAAATATTTCCTCCGGCAGCTTTAGAGTCGCCAGATAGATTGTTGCGAGCCGCATCAATCTTCGCCTTTGTTTCTTGCCAATTCTTGAGTAAGCTTGCCAATACTTGTGGATTGGCTTTTACAAATTCTTCAGTGTAGTTGACCAAATTGTCATACTCAGCACGCAAGGCTTCTTCAGCAACACGAGCATTCTCTCTTGCTTTATCGGCCTTTTCTCTAATTTCATTTTGCTCACGTAGACTTGTCTCGCGAATGCGGGCTTGTTCCATCACATCCTCCGTTGCTTTTGCCTCCTGCTCAAGTTCCTTCACCTTCTTAGGCGCAATTAACGTACGCATGACAGTGAGGTATGCCAGGATTAATGCCAACAGCAAAATACCGAACTTCAAAAACTCTTTAATTAAATCTGTGAAAGAAGAATCTTTATAAAAAGGGATCTTCTCGGCAACTTCTGGGGCAAAAGCGATGTTTGCCACACTCACTGTATCGCCACGCTTTTCAACAAAGCCAACTGCATCACGCACGATATTGTTAATTTGCTGCATTTCTTCAGGGGAATACGGCGCAGCAGGCTCAACCACCGTACCATCCCTATCCATAATTGCAGGTTTGTAGTTCACGACCACCGCTGCTGCGACACGCTTTAACTGACCTTTATTAGCCTTTAATACTTCAATCGCACGATCGACTTCATAGTTAATCGTACTGTCACGCTTACCAGATGTATTGGCGCCCATCGTGCTGGATGGGGAAAGCAATTGCTGCGCTTCATTATCGGCAGCAAGCGGTCCGCTTAGTGGGGCAACTGGCTGAGGCGGTGCTTGATTGGTTAATGCACCTGGTACAGCACCAGTAGTAGATTGCTGACCAGTAGATTCTGAATTTTGTTGACTACGAATACTTGCTTGATTCGGCGCAGAGTTTTTACCAAATGTCTCTTGGGTCAAGGTACGCTCATCAAAGTTCAAATCCAATGTCACTTGCGCACGAACATTATCCTTACCAATCACCGGCTCGAGCAAGATGGCGACACGCTTAGATAAGGCATGCTCTAACTCAGCAACATACTTAATTTGGGAAGAATCAAGGCTATCAGCACCCTGCGGTTGATGAGACAACAAGTTGCCGTCTTGATCAACAATAGAAACTTGTGCCGGGGATAACTTTGGTACGGATGAGCTCACCAAATAAGTGATTGCTACAACCTGCTGAGGATCGAGGAAACGCCCTGGATACATGGTTAAGACGACCGAAGCGGTGGGCTTTTCTTGGTCACGCACAAAAGCGGTTTGCTTAGGTACAGCTAAGTGCACACGAGCACTTTTAATAGAGCCAATAGAAGTAATACTCTTGGAGAGTTCACCTTCTAATGCACGCTGATAATTTACCTGTTCAACAAATTGGCTAGTGCCCAACTTTTGATTTTCAAGTACCTCAAATCCTACTGTTCCAGATTTTGGCAATCCTTGGCCAGCAAGTTTTAAGCGTGCATCGTATACAGAAGATTCTGGCACCATTAATGCGCCGCCACCTTCAGTAAATTTATATGGGATGTTCATTTGCTGGAGCGAGGCAACAATCGCTGCTCCATCGGTATCAGTCAGATTAGAAAATAAGACTTTATATTGACCGCTTTTATTTCCACTCAAGGAAATGCCTGCAACTGCTACAACTAAAAATAAAACCGCGCCTGCTAAACCCATTTTTTGACGCATATTTAAATTGTCAAAACGGTCTTTGATTAAATTGATTGCATTGCTGAGCGGATTTCCACCTGCAGAGCTAACTGCATTGGCAGCCATAGAGCCACTAGATGCACCTGAACCCAAATTGACAGAGGCGGCACCGCTATCTGGGTCTAATAATTTAGGCTCTTGTCTATCACTCAAAATAAAAACTTTATAAAAAAATGAGGCAAAAAAATGTCATCCCTAAATGCAACATCTTTAGGCAGATAACATTAATGTGAAAAAGTATATATGAATGTCATAATTGTTATCTAATTATTTCTTGCCCTGTTGGTGCAAAAGCCCCTAAGAATCAGTTATTTATGCCCGATCCTCAAACCGATATAACAACTCAAAAATCGCAAGGTTTAGAGGAGGCGTTTGATCTTTTTATTGAGGCGTCAAAAGCCTTAGAAGCCCAGCAGTCCGTGCTCCAAGGGCAACTCACAGAACTGAGTGGGCAATTAATAGCCGCCAATTCCAGGCTCTCTAGTCTGCTTAACTCCCTGCCTGCAGGTGTGATTTTGGTGGAACATGATGAATTAATTGACTTTAATCCAGCTGCTGCTCACTTTATTCCGGAGCTCAGCAAGGGAATGCCTTGGAAAATCCCGGCAAACTGGAAGGCGGCCAATGGCCCTGGGGAGTACTCAAGACGGCAGGATGACAAACAGCACCCTACGCAAATTTATGAAGTGAAGGCAGGAACAGCTGGCACTTCGTCCGAGCATTCAAGACGGCTGGCGGATAAACAGCAAATCCTGCAGATTTTGGAGGTGAAGACTGGGGCGCGGAGTGTTATTCAGATTCAGGACATCACCAGCGCAATTGCCAATCGGGTTGAGGAGGAGCGTATCAGCCGCCTCACAGCAATGGGCAAGATGAGTGCTGGCATTGCCCACCAACTCAGAACCCCACTATCTACTGCCCTGCTCTATGCCTCCCATTTGGCCGATCAAAATGTCGCTGATGATCAAAGGCAGTTATTTGCCGATAGATTACGTAAGCAATTGATTAGCTTAGAGAAATTGGCCTCCAATATGCTCTTATTCATCAAGCAAAGGCCTCAGCAAACGAGTCCAGTAGCCGTCCATGAGCTCTTGGAAGAAGCCTGCCATGCGGCTCAGGGTTTGTGTCAAGAACGCAATATCGAGCTGAAATTAAGCCTGAATTCTCCAAATACCCTGGTAAATGTTGAAAAACACTCGATTATTAGCGCCTTTGTAGCGGTTTTAGAAAATGCAATTCAGGTAAGCGAGTTAGGTCAATTGGTAGAAGTGAGTTGCCGCGACTGGCCAAATCGCACTGAAATCACTATTGAGGACCATGGTCCTGGCGTAGCTGAGAACATGATGGACACCATTTTTGAGCCTTTTTCTAGCGGTCGAGTCACCGGGAATGGGCTTGGACTATCGATTGCCAGGAGCAATATTGAGAATCACCGCGGTCAAATCTTGGTCAGTAACCGCGCAGAAGGCGGCGCACGCTTTACTATCAACCTTCCATCCTTAACCGAGCTCTAA
>CAIVXR010000099.1 GCA_903909925.1 uncultured beta proteobacterium
GCTATTGGCGTATTGGAGTTATCTGATTTTTGCTCACGCGCACAAGCACTTGCCGAGACTTTAGGCTCGCAAATTGATATGCCTAGTGTGAACACGATGCTAGAAAGTGCCAAAGAGTTAGATGTGATGGCTGCTGATAGTGATATTCAGCTGAGCATTAACGTTTTATTCGATGAGCCTTACCCATGGGGTAACTTTGATGCTCTGATGCGTCAGCGTGGATTTAAATTAGCCCGCAATGGCAGGCAATATGAGTTCTATAGCAATGGAGTACTTGTTTTTAATAGTGCTGATTTAGATCCTAATTTACCGGTATCGCAATTGACTTTATTACTCGAGGTTCCATTAGTCGCTCAAGAAGAACGCGCCTTTGAAAGAATGCTTGGCGAAGGTGTTGAGATTGCTCAGGCCGCCCATGGCCGCTTAGTAGATGACAATGGTATTAATTTAAGTGAAGCTGCTGTAGTAAGTATTCGTCAGCATCTTGATATTCTTTATGCCAATTTAGAGAAGTCTGGCGTCCCCGCTGGGTCTTCTACGGCTAGCAGACTCTTTAGCTAGGAAAGCACCTTGTCGTCCAATAGTCCGACAAATTTAGCGGAGCGCTATGCATTCTTGCAGGGAGAGCTTGCACGCTTAGAGCATGCCTATTACGTGCTCGATAATCCACTACTACCCGATATTGAATATGATCGTCTTTATCGTGAGCTCTTAGACATCGAGGCTGCTCATCCCCAATGGGTTACTTCAGAGTCTCTATCGCAAAGGGTGGGTGGCGCTGCCCTGAAAGAATTTGATTCAGTAACGCATGAAGTGCCGATGCTCTCTTTGAATAATGCATTTGAGGAGGCTGAGCTTATCGCTTTTGATCGTCGTTGTCGTGAAGGCTTGCATCTAGATCATGTTGCTTATGCTGGCGAGCTCAAGTTTGACGGTCTAGCGATCTCACTGCGTTATGAAAACGGCTCTCTAATAACCGCTGCCACACGAGGTGATGGCGCTAGTGGCGAAGATGTCACAGCAAACATCAAAACAATTCGTGCTATTCCTCTCAAACTTACTGGTAAAAATATTCCGAAAGTATTAGAAGTTCGTGGTGAAGTCTTTATGTATCTTAAAGACTTCGAGAAGATGAATAGGCTAGCAGCAGAGTTGGGAGAAAAAGAGTTTGCCAATCCTCGAAACGCAGCTGCTGGTAGCTTGCGTCAATTAGATTCGAAGATTACGGCAAAAAGACCACTCTCGTTCTTTGCTTACGGCTTGGGAGCGATAGAGCCTCAATCCTGGCTACCGACAACCCATGAAGAATTGCTCAATGCCTATGTAGAACTGGGATTGCCAGTATGCTCAGAGCGCAGAGTGCTCAACTCGGTGCAAGAGATCCTCAATTTCTACAATGAGATTGGTGAAAAACGAAACTCCCTTCCATACGATATCGATGGCGTAGTTTATAAAGTCAATTCGTTTGCAGAGCAGGCTAAACTTGGTTTTGTATCCAGGGCACCAAGGTTTGCTCTGGCCCACAAGTATCCAGCGCAAGAAGCCCTGACTACTGTCTTGGGGATTGATGTTCAGGTGGGTCGTACTGGTGCAATTACTCCAGTAGCTAGACTGGCCCCAGTTGAAGTCGGCGGGGTAACGGTCACCAATGCCACGCTACATAACGAAGACGAAGTAAAGCGTAAGGATGTACGGATTGGCGATACCGTTTCTGTCCGCAGAGCAGGCGATGTGATCCCCGAAGTAGTTTCAGTGATTAAAGACCGCAGGCCTGCCAACACAACAGAGTTCGTCATGCCAACCAATTGTCCAGTATGTGATTCACATATTGAGCGCTTGGCGGATGAGGCAGTTGCGCGCTGTAGCGGTGGTTTATTTTGTGGGGCGCAGCGTAAGCAGGCATTAATACACTTTGCTCACAGAAGGGCGCTAGATATTGAGGGCTTAGGCGAGAAGATCGTGGATCAATTGGTTGATCACAATCTGGTGAGAACCCCAGCAGATCTTTATAAACTGGGATTCACTGCTCTAGCCAATCTTGAGCGGATGGGCGATAAGTCTGCAGATAATCTGATTGCGGCAATTAATCAGTCTAGAAACACTACCTTAGCGAGATTTATCTTTGCCTTGGGTATTCGTCATGTGGGCGAGACCACGGCAAAAGATTTAGCGAATCACTATCAATCCATGAATGCCTTAATGAATGCCAGCATGGAAGACTTGCTCACAGTGAAAGATGTTGGGCCAGTAGTCGCCGATTCCATCACCAGCTTTATGCAAGAAGCGCATAACAGAGAGGTCATTGAGCAACTTTTAGCTTCAGGCATGCAACTTGCTGTGGAAGAAAAAGTGATCAGCGCAGCAGTAGCGGGTAAGACCTTTGTGCTAACGGGCACATTCCCAACAATGACAAGGGATGAGGCAAAGGCTCTGCTTGAAAAAGCGGGAGCTAAGGTAGCTGGGTCAGTTTCTGCAAAAACAGATTATGTTGTGGCAGGTGCTGACGCAGGAAGTAAGCTCACTAAGGCGGAAGAGTTAGGTGTGACAGTGATCGATGAAGCTGCGATGCTTAATTTATTGAAGTAAGGTTTATGTCCAAGTGAATTCATTAAATTCAAAATTCCACATCAACTCAAAAGAGTGGGCTCCCTTAGCCCCTATTTCTGATCAAGAAAAGCAAGTACGTATTGATTTAGCGACGGCCTATCAACTGGCGCATCTCAAAAATTGGGATGACGGAATCTATACCCATATATCAGCGGCTACACCAGACGAAGAGGGCGCTTATTTACTCAATCAGTTTGGACTGCGCTTTAATGAAGTCACCCCGCAGAATTTAGTAAAGGTTAATGTTGAGGGCAAAATACTGTCTGGTGATGGCCCAGTCAATCAAACGGGTTTTGCAATTCATGGGGCAGTGCATGCAGCAAGATTAGATGCGCATTGTGTATTCCATTTGCACGCAGATTCTGTGATTGCCGTATCGGCCCAGAAAAATGGGCTGCTGCCAATTTCTCAGCATGCTTTGCGCTTCTATCAAGATATGGGTTACCACCCATACCAGGGCTTAGCACTTTCGTCGCAAGAGCAAGCCTCTTTAATTGCAAACCTAGGCAATAAGAAGGCCATACTTTTGCATAATCATGGCAGTATTGTTTGTGGGTCATCTATTCAGCAGGCGTTTTATTTAATGGATGTTTTAGATAAAGCCTGCAAAATTCAGTTGCTAGCGCGATCTCATGAAGATCTTGTTTACCCGCCCGTGGACATCTGTGAATTAACCTACCAACAGCTTTGTAGTGATGGTGATCAGGAGGGCCAGTTAGAATGGCCTGCATATCAACGTATGTTTGTTAACTATTAGTCGGAGGTAAAGATGCCAGTTATTCAAGTTCAATTGTTTGAAGGTCGTACAGAGGATGTGAAGCGTGAGTATGCAAAAGCCATTACTGAGGCTGCCGTCAAAATTATGGGATGCTCTGCTGAGTCTGTAGATGTGATCTATCAGGATATTAAAAAATCAGATTGGGCTACTGCAGGTAAGTTATGGAGTGATTAACTTTAGCTTGCATTCATCGACAAATCCCCCATTCATTGGGGATTTTTTATTCAATATGCTCCGGCGGAAGACCTTTCCACCACTCACCCTTAAATTGACCTTGTAGCCAATCAATGCATTGACTCACTTTAGTCGGCACATGTTTAGGCGAAGAAAAGACTGCATGCATTTCTTGGCTTGGTAATAGCCAGTCTTCCATCACTGGCTGTAACACTTGGTCTTGAATCGATTGGTGAGCAACATAGCAGGGTAGCGCTGCTAAACCCATTCCCGCTCTCGCGGCCGAAAGAATGGAGGAGAGGTTGTTCGAAATGAATGGACCCTTTACTTCAACGACTTCAGTTTGATTTTGCGGATTCGTAAAACTCCAGCGATGATCACTTTGCGCTGTCGTGTAGATGAGGGCGCGATGTTTTTTGATGTCTTCTGGCGTTTTAGGCGCTGGATGTTCTTGAAGATATCTAGGGTTGGCAACCAATATCCAAGGATTCATACCGATAAATCGCGAGCCTAATGAGGAGTCTGGTAGATTTCTCATCCGAATTGCTAAATCGACTCCTTGCTCAATCAAGTTGATATAGCGATCATCCATACTCAAATCGACTTCTAACTCTGGATGATGTGACATGAATTCTAAAATCGAGGGTGTCAGTACGCGGCGCCCAAAGGCAACTGAAGAGCTGATCGTTAATTTGCCACGAACTTTAGATTGCATTAATGAAGCGAGATCGTCAGCCTCATTAATTTCCTGAGAAATGATCTTACATTTCTCGTAGTAGAGCTTTCCAATCTCAGTAGCTGTGACACCCCGTGTACTTCGATGCAGTAATAGGGTGCCTAAACGTTTTTCCAGGCTGGCTACAAACTTAGTGGCGGTTGGTTGGGTGATGCCTAAGTCTTCAGCAGCCTTGCTAAATGAGCCCGTTTCAACAATTCGAATAAATAGAAATATGCCTTGGACACGATCCATAGTGGTTTTTAAGGGTTTAGATACACTATTTTTACACTATTCCATGGTGGAATACTAGATATAGATTTGCTGATCTTCCCAAAAAGCCCAAATTTCACCATCATTGCGCCTACAACAACATTGGGAGGCAAATCATGGCAAAAATGAAGGCAGCAATGGCAGCGGTTTTGGTAATGGAAAAAGAGGGTATTACTACTGCCTTCGGAGTACCTGGTGCTGCAATTAATCCGCTCTATGCGCAACTTCGTGAACGTCAGTCGATTACCCATATTTTGGCTCGCCACGTAGAGGGTGCATCGCACATGGCAGAAGGCTATACCCGTGCTAAGGCTGGCAATATTGGTGTATGTATCGGTACCTCTGGCCCTGCTGGAACCGACATGATCACTGGCCTGTATTCAGCTAGCGCTGATTCCATTCCAATTCTTTGTATTACAGGTCAAGCGCCACGCGCACGTTTGTACAAAGAAGATTTCCAAGCTGTTGATATTGAGAGCATTGCTAAGCCCGTGACCAAATGGGCTGTTACCGTTCGTGAGCCAGGTTTAGTGCCACGCGTATTTCAGCAGGCATTTCACATCATGCGTTCTGGACGTCCAGGACCAGTCTTGATCGATTTGCCAATTGATGTTCAGATGGCTGAGATTGAATTTGATATCGATACTTACGAGCCATTAGCGGTTTACAAACCTACACCGAGCCGTAAGCAAATCGAAAAAGCGATGGAAATGTTGATGACCGCAGAAAAGCCATTGATTGTGGCTGGTGGCGGAATTATCAATGCAGATGCTTCTAAGTTATTAGTAGAGTTTGCTGAAATAATGGGTATTCCAGTTATTCCAACCTTAATGGGTTGGGGCTCAATCCCGGATGATCACCACTTAATGGCTGGTATGGTTGGTTTACAAACTTCGCATCGCTACGGCAATGCCACAATGCTAGCAAGCGACTTTGTATTAGGCATTGGTAACCGTTGGGCGAATCGTCACACTGGTTCAATTGATGTGTATACCAAAGGTCGTAAGTTTGTTCACGTAGATATTGAGCCTACGCAAATTGGTCGAGTATTTACGCCTGATTACGGAATTGTTTCTGATGCCAAAGCAGCTCTCGAGTTATTCGTTGAAGTCGCTAATGATTGGAAGGCAAAAGGTAAGCTCAATAATTACGGCGATTGGGTAGGTCGTTGCCAAGAGCGTAAGAAGCTCATGTTGCGTAAGACTGATTTTGATAACATTCCAGTCAAACCACAACGTGTTTATCAGGAGATGAACACTGCATTTGGTCGCGACACTATCTATGTCACCACCATTGGTTTATCGCAAATTGCAGGCGGACAGTTCTTGCATGTGTATGGCGATCGTCAGTGGATTAACTGCGGACAAGCTGGCCCATTAGGCTGGACTATTCCAGCTGCTCTAGGTGTATTGGCTGCTGACCCTACTCGAACCGTCGTTGGTTTATCAGGCGATTACGACTTCCAGTTCTTAATTGAAGAGTTGGCTGTAGGTGCGCAATTCAAATTGCCTTTAGTGATGGTATTGGTAAATAACAGCTACCTCGGATTAATTCGTCAGGCGCAACGCGGTTTTGAGATGGACTACTGTGTACAGTTAGCCTTTGACAACATTAACGTGGACGACACAACCCTTAAAGGTTATGGCGTTGACCACGGCAAAGTTGTTGAAGGTTTAGGTTGCAAATTAATCCGCGTAAGCGATCCTGCCAAGATTAATGCTGCTTTAGTTGAAGCGCAGAAGATGGCTAAACACTTCATGGTGCCAGTGGTAGTAGAGGTGATCATGGAGAAGGTAACCAATATTGCGATGGGTATGGAGATTGACAATATCAATGAGTTTGAAGAAGTTGATTGTCGCCACCCAGCTGGTCGTGAAGGCTTACAAATGGCAGGCCTCCTAGACTAAGCATTCAAGAAGTTAGCATTACCAGAGCCCAGCTTAAAACCTGGGCTCTTTCTTTTGGTGGGTGTTTAAAGTAGAAATTTTTGATGTAATGTCGGTAATTTCTTACCAAGAAATCAGGTGGCAATATTTAGAGGTTCTCAGTAAGATTTTTGGTTTGAGGGCCTTCCATGCAGAAAGTTCCAGGATTTTTTACTTCTATTATTGACCCTGCTCGATATAAGAACATTGATAGCGCGTTTGTTGTTATGCACGCAAACGTCGAATTCGGTAATTTTTTATCCGCCTTGACGCAGGTTTCTTTTGTTTTTGCAATTACTGCTAATAATTTGATGATTGTTTGGCCAATACTTAATGCAACTGGTTTTTTGGGTGCTGTATTTGCTTATCTTTTTCTTGGAGAAAAATTAAAGCGAATTGATTTTTTTTATATTTTTTCTGCCTTTTTAATTACTGGGTTGGTGGCTATTTCCTTTAATTATGAGGAGTTTTAATGTGATGATTATTTCAAATACAGACATTAAGCAGTGGGCTACACATTTTGGTGAAAGGATTAATTTCATCCTAAATTATGAAAACCCTTTTAAAAGATCTAATAAGCTAGGCCATATTACGGCAAGTGGTCTAGTTATCAATAACGGCAAGGTATTATTAATCTTCCATCCATTTATTAAGCGATGGTTTCAACCAGGCGGCCATATTGATGATGGGGAGTTGCCAATTGATGCAGCCATTCGTGAGGTTTATGAGGAAACTGGTTTTGTTTGTGTCCCAGATTCGAAAGATCTTAAGCCAATCGATATCGACATTCATGAAATCCCAGCAAATCCCAAGAAGGGTGAAGACACGCATTTACATATCGATCTACTATATTGTCTGAGGGTATCCTCTCAAGAGCAATCCATTGAAGATATTGCTTATGCTTGGGTTGCTTTTGATCAAATTGAAAGCGATCGAATTAAGCGAGCCTTAGCAAAGCTGAATTAAGCCCCCAAAGCTTCAAGCAACTCAGTCTCAAGTTGGATTTGTAGTTTCGGGTTCTTACCCAAGTTAGCAGCATCGAGTAGCAATACGTCTTCCACTCGCTCGCCTAGGGTATTAATTCGTGCGGTATGAATCGACACCTGATGTTTGGCTAGTACTCTAGAGATGGTGTAGAGCAAGCCTGTGCGGTCACTGGCCGATAATGCGAGTGTGTAATATCTGCCGCGATCATCTGGAACCATATGTACCCGTGGTTGAATCGGGAAGGTGCGTGATTGTCTAGAGAGGCGACCCATACTTGGGTTAGGCAATGGATCGGCATTCGTGAGGGCGGCGGTCAATTCAAACTCAACGAGTTGAATGATGTCGCGATAGCTTCCTCCTTCATCAACTAAGGTGCTGCCAGAGATTTGGAAGGTATCTAAAGCGTAACCATGGCGTGTCGTATGAATACGGGCATCCCAGATTGAGAAACCATGCCTTTCAAAGTAGGCACAGATTCTGGCAAAGAGATCTTCTTGGTCTTTAACATAGACAGCAACTTGTAACCCTTCCCCAATTGGAGATAGTCTTGCCCTAACGATAGGTTGATCACTGTTGACCTTGTTATAAAGATGGCGTGTAAGCCAGGCAATATCAGATGAATCTTGTCTTAAGAAGAATGCAACATCTAACTGTTTCCAAAGCTCTTCATAAGATTCATCATCGATACCATATAGTCGCAATTTAGTTCTAGATTCCTCTTGATGCTGCGCTAGCTCTGAAGATGCATCTGGCTTAGCCCCGCCTAGTACTCTGAGTGTGGCGCGATAGAGATCCTCGAGGAGTTTGCCTTTCCAGGCATTCCAAACTTTGTGACTAGTGCCACGCACGTCAGCTACAGTTAATAAGTAGAGTGCAGTAAGGTGGCGTTCATCACCCACCTTTTTGGCAAATGCTCTCACTACATCTGGATCAGTAATGTCTTGTTTTTGAGCTGTTTGACTCATATTGAGGTGTTCAGCAACTAACCACACTACTAGCTCAGTATCTTTTTTATCTAAACCATGCTCTTTAGCAAACTTGCGTACATCAGCTCTACCAAGTTGTGAGTGATCACCACCACGGCCTTTGGCGATGTCATGAAATAGGGCGGCTATTACTAACAACCATGGTTTTTCAAAGTGTGCGATGAGGCTGCTACAAAATGGAAACTCATGGGTATGCTCAACTATCATAAAGCGACGCACATTACGCAACACCATCAAAATGTGTTGATCAACCGTATAGATATGAAATAAGTCATGCTGCATTTGTCCAACAATTCTTCTAAAGGCAGGAAGGTATCGTCCTAGAACGCTACTGCGATTCATTAACTGAAATGCACGAGTCACACCATCTGGCTGTTTCAGAATCTCCATGAAGAGCGCTTTATTCATTGGAGCAGCACGCCACTTACTATCCATCTTCGTGCGGGCGTTATAAAGCGCTCTAAAAATAGTCGCTGAGAGACTTTTGACATTAGCAGTTTGTGCAAAGACAAGAAAGGTCCGAAGAATTTGCTCAGGATATTTTTGGTAAAGCTGTGGATCGGTAATATCGAGTACGCCTTGCCGTTCAATGAAATACTCATTGCCTTCACCAGGAATTTGATGAGTTGTTTTTGATTCTTGAGGAAAGAGAAGTGCTTCAATATTTTGTAAAAGCACATCATTTAACTGGTTAACTGCTTTTGCTGCCCAGTAGTAGCGACGCATAATTGCTTCGCTAGCTAAGCGAGAAGACTCTTCCTCGATGCCCATGGCCTTAGCTAATGCAGTCTGCAAATCAAAGACTAGGACATCTTGTCTGCGGCCTGCTAGTAAATGAAGGTTCGCGCGTAGTGTCTCTAAAAAACGCTGATTACGATTAAGTTCAGTAAGCTCACGTTGAGTCACTAAGCCTGCTTCATTTAAGTCTTTAAAAGTGTTACCAAGTAATGCCGCTTTACTGACCCAGGAGATTACTTGTAGATCCCGCAAGCCACCGGGACTCTCTTTGCAATTGGGCTCGAGAGAATAGGGCGTGTCCTGATATTTGTAGTGACGCTGAATTTGCTCTGCTAACTTTGCCTGGAAGAAGGCCTTGGGGTCCATGGCAGCTTCGAACGCCTTCGTAAATTCTTTAAAGAGCTGTTTTTTTCCGCACAAGAGCCGTGCCTCAAGCAAAGAAGTGCGTACCGTAATGTCTTGCTCAGCTTCAGAGATGCACTCCGCAACCGTTCGAACAGAAGATCCAATTTCTAAACCAGTATCCCAACAACTGGCAACAAACTGCTCTACCTTTTTTGAAAGTCCTGCAGCTATTTTTTCATCTGCCGGTAGCAATATCAAAATATCGATATCAGAATAAGGGAATAATGCCCCTCTACCAAAGCCGCCCACGGCTACAAGGGCTGCTTCGTTGTGAAGGCTGCAATTATTCCACAGGTGAGTGAGCAGTTGATCACCTAGTTTGCATAGTTGCTTGGTTAGCTTTCCAACGGCTTGAGTTTTTTTAAACTCAGCATAGGCAATTTCTCGTGCGGCGCGCAGACTCGCTGCATCGGTAATTTGATTTGTCCCCTGCTGCAAATCACTCATGGATTTAGGCGTTAGCTAGCGATGGTCTAAACGAAAGACCCTTGACGCAATCAGGAGGAGGATTGCTGCCCTCAGACCAGGTTAAGACTTCAACACCAGTTTGAGTAACTAAGAGGGTATGTTCCCACTGCGCTGATAGGCTACGATCTTTTGTTTTTACGGTCCACTGGTCTGGCATCGTGCGGATATCGCGACGGCCAGCATTAATCATGGGTTCAATTGTGAAGGTCATACCAGCAATTAGTTTTTCACCTGTCCCAGGTTTGCCGTAGTGCAGAATTTGTGGATCTTGATGAAATACTTTGCCAATACCATGGCCACAATATTCACGCACTACTGAGTAGCCAGATTTTTCAGCATGGGTTTGAATCACGTGACCAATATCACCAAGTGATGCACCTGGTTTAACTTGAGCTATGCCGAGCCACATGCATTCAAAAGTAATTTGGGTAAGACGTTTTGCCATGACAGAAACTTCACCCACCATGAACATGCGACTGGTGTCTCCGTAGTAGCCATCTGGAGTAATTACGGTGATGTCTAAATTAACTACATCACCACTTTTTAAAACTTTGTCGCCTGGGATGCCGTGACAAATCACATCATTCACTGAGGTGCAAATTGATGCTGGAAATGGAGGGTAGCCTGGAGGCTGGTAGTTGAGTGGCGCAGGAATCGTCTTTTGCACTTCACGCATGTAGTCATGGCAAATGCGGTCCAATTCACCAGTAGTGACCCCGGCTTTGACATGGGGCGTCACGTGATCCAATACTTCGCTAGCCAGGCGGCCGGCTTCTCGCATGCCAAGGATGTCTTTCTCTGCGGTAAATACACTATTCATGCCTTGATTATCAACGACTTGGATAGTTTTAACTTCGCATGATTGCCTAAAATTTAGGCAATAACCCCCTTAGAGAGTCTTGAAGGCTATTTTTATACTTCTTACCCTTATCCGATGGCGGGGTAGAGCTAGCTAGATCATTGATATTTAAGCTATAATTTTGGTCTGAAGTTCATTTTGGACTTGAAATCGCAAGTTGAGCCTTCCAGGGTGGCGTTTTTTAGCGCAGCTAGGACTCAACTTTAGAACCAACCCTTAGGAGAAGTTATGTCAGTAACAATGCGTCAAATGCTGGAAGCCGGTTGCCATTTTGGTCACCAAACGCGCTTCTGGTCCCCAAAGATGGCCCCATTTATTTTCGGTCATCGCAATAAGATCCACATCATCAACTTGGAAAAAACATTGCCAATGTTTCAGGATGCCCTGAAATTTGCAAAACAAGTTGCTGCTAATCGTGGCACGATTTTATTTGTTGGTACTAAGCGCCAATCACGCGAGATCATTGCTGAAGAAGCAACACGTGCTGGCATGCCTTATATCGACAGCCGTTGGTTGGGCGGCACGCTCACCAACTTTAAAACTGTTAAAGGTTCCCTGAAGCGTTTAAAAGACATGGAAGTTGCTAAAGAAGCTGGCGACTGGGAAAAGCTTTCTAAGAAAGAAGCTTTGACCAATGACCGTGATCTCGACAAATTACAAAAAGCGCTTGGTGGTATCAAAGATTTGAACGGTGTCCCTGACGCAATTTTTGTTGTGGACGTTGGTTATCACAAGATTGCTATTACTGAAGCAAATAAGCTTGGTATTCCAGTGATCGCCGTAGTAGATACTAACCATTCACCAGAAGGTATCGATTACATTATTCCTGGTAACGATGACTCTAGCAAAGCAGTAACCCTCTACACCCGTGGCATTGCCGATGCAATCTTAGAAGGCCGTGCAAACGCAGTTCAAGAAGTATTGACTGCAGTTAAAGAGGGTGAAGAAGAGTTTGTTGAAGAAGGGAAAGTTTAATCATGGCCGCTATTACAGCTGCAATGGTTGGCGAGTTACGCGCCAAGACTGACGCTCCAATGATGGAGTGTAAAAAAGCTTTAACCGAGGCTGATGGTGATATGGCTCGTGCAGAAGAAATTCTGCGTGTAAAACTTGGCAGCAAAGCTGGTAAAGCTGCTTCTCGCGTAACAGCTGAGGGCATTGTTGCTTCATTCATCAATGGTACTAATGGTGCTTTGCTTGAAGTGAACTGCGAAACCGACTTTGTTTCAAAAAATGATGATTTCTTGGCATTTACAAACGAGTGCGTGAAGCTGGTTGCTGAAAAGAACCCAGCTGACGTTGCTGCTTTGTTGGGATTGCCGATGAATGGTCAAACTGTTGATGAAGTTCGCAGCGCTTTGATCGGTAAGATTGGTGAAAACATCATGCCCCGTCGCTTCAAGCGTTTTGCTGGTAGTAGCAAGTTGGTTTCTTATCTCCATGGCACCCGTATTGGTGTGATGGTTGAGTTCGAAGGTGACGATGCTGCTGCTAAGGATGTAGCAATGCATATTGCTGCGATGAAGCCTGTGGCTTTATCTACAGCAGATGTTCCTGCGCAAGCGATTGCGATTGAGCGTAGTGTTGCTGTTCAAAAAGCTGCTGAATCTGGCAAACCACCAGAGATTGTTGAGAAGATGGTGGAAGGTTCTATTCAGAAATACCTCAAAGAGGTTTCTTTATTGAACCAAACTTTCGTAAAGAACGACAAGCAAACTGTTGAGCAAATGCTCAAGGCCGCAAATACAACGATCAAGAGCTTTACGATGTTTGTTGTAGGTGAGGGCATTGAGAAGCGTCAAGACGACTTTGCGGCTGAAGTTGCTGCTCAGGTGGCTGCTGCCTCTAAAGCTACTGCTTAATTCGCCATTTTGGGGGCTGCCCCAGATGGTCTGCAATACCCAAAAGGGCATGGAAACCTCAGTTTCTATGCCCTTTTGTTTGATCTTTCCTAAGCCCTTTATAATTTGGCGGAGATATTAAAAAGTGCTTAAAGATCAATAAGCTAAGTAAGCAAATTACTTGGCAAATTACGGAAAAATAAAAATATGCCAGCCTACAAACGCGTCCTCCTCAAACTATCTGGTGAAGCCCTTATGGGAGATGATGCTTTTGGCATCAATCCGATCACCATTGACTCTATGGTTGCGGAAATTGCTCAAGTAGTGAGTAGCGGAGTTGAACTTGCCATTGTGATTGGCGGCGGCAATATTTTCCGTGGCGTTGCTGGCGGTGCTGCTGGTATGGATCGTGCTACAGCAGATTACATGGGGATGCTGGCCACCATGATGAATTCCCTCGCATTACAAGATGCTTTGCGCCAAAAGGGCGTTGAGGCTCGTGTGCAATCTGCTCTGCGCATGGATCAAGTAGTTGAGCCCTATATTCGTCCGCGTGCGATTCGTGCGATGAGTGAAGGCAAGGTAGTGATCTTCGCAGCCGGTACAGGCAATCCATTCTTTACCACTGATACAGCAGCTGCTTTGCGCGGCGCTGAGATGGGTGTGGACGTGATGCTCAAAGCAACCAAAGTGGATGGTATCTACAGCGCTGATCCAGTAAAAGATCCAGCGGCGACCTTATATAAGACTATTACCTTTGACGAAGCAATTATTAAAAACTTGCAAGTCATGGATGCCACCGCATTTGCTTTATGCCGTGACCGCAAATTACCAATCAAAGTATTTTCGATTCTTAAGCCAGGTGCATTAATGCGCGTAGTGCAGGGTGAATCTGAGGGTACTTTGGTGCACGTTTAATAGGAGGCCTGATGTCTGCAGCAGAAATTAAATCCACAACCGATCAAA
>CAIVXR010000100.1 GCA_903909925.1 uncultured beta proteobacterium
TCAATGATGCAAAAGGTTTTGGCTTTATCAAACCTGATGATGGTGAAGAAGAGTTGTTCGCGCATTTCAGCGCAATTACTATGCCTGGGTTCAAAACCCTTAAGGAAAACCAAAAGGTAACGTTTGACATTACCCAAGGTCCTAAAGGCAAGCAAGCTACCAATATCCAAGCGGCTTAATAGTCCTTAGATCATTATGGAAAACCCAGGATTCGTTCCTGGGTTTTTTTTCGCCCACAATTTACTCACTTAAAATGCTTTCCATGCAAACACTAACAAAAGCTTTACGAAGGCTAATAGCCTTCGTAGCCATTCTAGGTTCTAGCCTTGCGCTTGCGCAATACAACCTAGGCCTTCAGACTGTAGAACTCAAAACTGGCATCTACCGCATTCAGGCAGAAATAGCAGATAACTCAGAAACTAGACAGACGGGTTTAATGAATCGTACAAGCATGCCAATGAACTCCGGAATGCTTTTTGTCTTTGAAGAAAAAGCGGGGCATTGCTTTTGGATGTTTAGCACCAAGATTCCTCTCTCGATTGCTTTCATAGGAGATGACGGCAAGATTGTGAATATCGAAGAGATGCAGGCAGGGACAACAAATAACCACTGCCCTAAGGCACCCATTCGCTATGCCCTTGAAATGAATAAGCAATGGTTCTCCGAGCGCGTGATTGGGCCGGGGTCTGTAATAAGCGGTTTACCAAAGAAATAAAAAACGCAGACCGAGATCTGCGTTTTGTTTGGGATAAAGGCTTAATTACTCAAAGTGGCAAACGTAATGCACTGGCGACTCAGCGCGGATGATGAAGTAACCACCTTTTTCTACTTCCCAGCTTTGGCCAGCTTTGAACTCTTGCTCTGGCGCACCATTGATGCTTACAAAAGCAGCGCCATCCACCACTTCCATTACTTCTCTGGTGCTAAGGTCAAAACGTAGAGTACTTGGTAAAACAACGCCAACTGACTTACGCACACCATTGGGCAGAGTCACAGTGTGAGAGACACACTTGCCATCAAAAAATACATTGGCTTTTTTACCTACTGATACTTGATCAAATTGCATCTGGGATCCTTCTAATCTGGTTGGTTCTGATTATTTTTTTGCGCGTTTACGTTTTGCTATTTCAGCAATCCGCATACGCAAAGCATTGAGTTTGATAAATCCACCTGCATCAGCCTGGTTATATGCGCCACCATCATCATCAAAGGTTGCGATATTTTGATCAAACAAGGTATTTGCTGAATCACGTGAGATCACAGACACAGAGCCCTTGTAGAGTTTGAGACGCACAAGGCCATTGACCATCTGTTGAGTGTGATCAATCAGGGTTTGCAAAGCGATCCGTTCAGGCGCCCACCATAAGCCGTTGTATATCAAGCTCGCATAACGTGGCATAAGGTCATCTTTCAGATGTGCCACCTCACGATCAAGAGTGATGCTCTCGATACCGCGGTGAGCCTTCAGAAGAATCGTGCCACCAGGGGTTTCGTAGCAACCACGGCTCTTCATACCAACAAAACGGTTCTCAACTAAATCAAGACGGCCAATGCCATGCTTACCACCGACACGGTTTAACTCAGCCAACAACTCGTGTGGTTTATAGGTCTTATCGTTAATGGCAACTGGATCGCCAGCTTTAAACTCAATTTCAATAATCTCGGGGGCGTCTGGGGCCTTCTCAGGAGAAACCGTCCAGCGCCACATAGACTCTTCGGCCTCGGCATTGGGATTTTCTAAATGACGGCCTTCATAGCTAATGTGCAAGAGGTTGGCATCCATGGAATAGGGTGAGCCGCCTTGCTTATGCTTCATCTCAACTGGAATACCATGCTTTTCTGCGTAAGCCATCAGCTTCTCACGTGATAGTAAATCCCATTCACGCCAAGGAGCGATGACTTTAATTCCTGGCTCAAGGGCGTAATAACCCAACTCAAAGCGAACTTGGTCATTCCCCTTACCAGTAGCGCCATGTGAGACGGCATCAGCACCAGTCAAGCGAGCAATCTCAATTTGGCGCTTGGCAATTAATGGGCGCGCAATCGATGTGCCCAGCAAATACTCGCCTTCATAAATCGTATTGGCACGGAACATCGGAAATACAAAATCACGCACAAACTCTTCACGCAAGTCATCAATAAAAATATTTTCCGGTTTGATGCCAAACTGCAAGGCCTTAGCGCGCGCTGGCTCTAGCTCTTCCCCTTGACCAAGATCAGCGGTAAATGTAACGATCTCACAACCGTAAGTGTCTTGAAGCCATTTCAAGATCACACTAGTATCAAGACCGCCAGAATAGGCTAGGACTGCTTTTTTAATATCAGACATGATTTTTATTCAATCAAAAATTAATTAACAAACAACTAAGATAAATTACTGAATATTTTCTTATTACTCTAATCGACCGCAGAGCAAATACTCCATCAAGGCTTTTTGAACATGCAAGCGATTTTCCGCCTCTTCCCAAACAATGCTTTGTGGACCATCGATCACGCTAGCAGAGACTTCTTCGCCACGATGGGCTGGCAAACAATGCATAAATAATGCATCGGGCTTTGCTGCTGCCATTAACTCTTCATCAATCATCCAGTCCTGGAAAGCATTCATACGCAAGGTATTTTCAGCCTCATAACCCATGCTGGTCCAAACATCAGTAGTCAACAAATCGGCATCCTGACAAGCATCCTTAGGATCAGCGCAAATGGTTAAGTGCTTTGCAGCTGCCTTGGTTAAACGAGAGGCGTCTAATTGATAACCTTCTGGCGCAGAGAAACGGAACTGAAAATCTAAACATTCAGCAGCCTGTATCCAGGTATACGCCATATTATTGGCATCGCCAACCCAGGCAACTGTCTTACCCTGAATGGGGCCACGAGCCTCTACAAACGTAAAGATATCTGCCAACACCTGGCAAGGATGGTACTCATTGGTTAGGCCATTGATGACGGGCACTCTGGAATTAGCAGCAAAACGCTCAATGATGTCCTGGCCAAAGGTGCGAATCATGATGATGTCTGTCATCCGTGAAATCACCTGTGCAGCGTCCTCTACAGGTTCGCCACGGCCAAGCTGAGTGTCTCGGGTGTTTAGGTATACAGCATGACCACCAAGCTGATGAATACCTGCCTCGAAGGAGAGGCGAGTACGTGTGGAATGCTTTTCAAAAATCATTGCCAAGGTACGATCGTGAAGTGGGTGCCAAGTCTCGTAGCTTTTAAACTTAGACTTGAGCCAAGCAGATCTTTTTAGCAAGTAGTCATACTCTTCCCGAGTAAGGTCAGCAAACTGCAGGTAGTGCCTTACCTGACCGGGCACTTGAGGCTTTGCCAGAGATGTCATCGTTGAGCTTTCTACTAAAGTTTTGGCTTGCATTTTTTCTTAAAACAATTGACTGCACGAAAATAGATCTTAAAGTCATCTTACGGCCAACCCCGGCTGTTAAGCTAGCGGGCTTAGTAATATCGATTCCTATCACCTTCTTTATGCGAACTTGAACCACA
>CAIVXR010000101.1 GCA_903909925.1 uncultured beta proteobacterium
CTGCCCTAAGGCGCTCGTTGACTCTGAGCTTATTCTCACGCAGTTAAGTGCCGAAGGCTATGAGACTGCAAAAGATTACTCGGGCGCAGACCTAGTCGTCGTCAATACCTGTGGCTTTATCGATTCAGCGGTGGAGGAAAGTCTTGCTGCGATTGGAGAGGCACTTGCCGCCAATGGCAAAGTCATTGTTACTGGCTGCCTAGGGGCTAAAAAGAATTCCGATGGTAGCGACCTTATTCAAAGTATTCACCCTAAAGTGCTAGCGGTTACAGGCCCTCACGCTACTGATGAAGTGATGCAGGCCATTCATCTGCACTTACCAAAACCACATGATCCATTTGTAGACTTGGTTCCACCAATCGGCATTAAGCTCACACCAAAGCACTATGCTTATTTAAAAATATCTGAAGGCTGCAACCATCGTTGTACTTTCTGCATCATTCCAAGTCTACGGGGCGATTTAGTTTCTAGACCCATCGGCGAAGTACTCTTGGAAGCCAAGCGTTTATTTGAGTCTGGTGTAAAAGAGCTGCTAGTGGTTTCGCAAGATACCAGCGCCTACGGTGTTGATATCCAATACCGCACTGGCTTTTGGGATGGCAAACCCGTTAAGACTCGCATGTTTGACTTAGTCAATGCATTAAATCAAATAGCACGTGAGCATCAAGCCTGGGTAAGACTACATTATGTGTACCCATATCCACATGTTGATGACGTCTTACCTTTGATGGCAGAGTTTGCCGAACATGGATATGGGGTACTCCCGTATTTAGACATTCCTTTGCAGCATGCCCACCCTGATGTTCTGAAAAGAATGAAGCGTCCTGCTAGTGGTGAAAAAAATATAGAGCGCATCTTAGCCTGGCGTGCTGCCTGCCCAGATCTAGTAATTCGCAGTACTTTTATTGCTGGGTTTCCTGGAGAGACAGAGACAGAGTTTGAGTATTTACTGAACTTCTTAGACGAAGCGCAGATTGATCGTGCTGGCTGTTTTGCTTATTCGCCGGTAGAAGGTGCTACCGCCAATCAATTAGAAAGCCCTGTCCCAGATGCTATTCGGGAAGAGCGCCGCGCACGATTTATGGCAAAAGCAGAGGAAATATCCATTAAGCGCCTTGCTAATAAAATTGGTAAGAGGATTCAAGTTCTCATTGATCGGGTTGACGAGTCAGGCGGAATTGGCAGAACTATTGGTGATGCCCCTGAAATTGATGGTTTAGTGAGGGTTTTACCTGCTAGCAAGCCTTCAAAACGCTATCGTGCAGGAGAAATTATCCGGGCTACGGTCATTAGCGCCCAAGGGCATGATCTAGTAGCGGAAACTTGAGAAAAGTAATAAAAATGAGGGTCGTATTATTGATTAAGCCTATTTTTGGGCTCAGCTAAGGGGATTGTTATGAGTCGTGATGTCGTTGTTTTAAGTGCAGTTCGTTCTGCTATCGGGGCCTTTAATGGCTCACTGAGCAGCCTAGAGCCTTCAGAGCTCGGCGGTATTGTGATGAAAGAGGCTGTTGCTCGCTCTGGTGTTGATCCTGCATTAGTCAATTACGTCACCGTTGGAAACACAATTCCAACGGACAGCCGTTACGCTTATGTTGCTCGTGTAGCGGCTATTCAAGCGGGCTTACCCATGGAATCTGTAGCAATGTCGCTTAACCGTTTATGCAGCTCTGGTTTACAAGCGATTGTGACTACTGCACAGCAAATTATGCTGGGAGATTGTGATTACGGAGTAGGCGGTGGCGTTGAAGTCATGTCACGCGGCATGTATGGTTCCCCAGCAATGCGCAGTGGCGCTCGCATGGGTGATACCAAGATGCTCGACTTAATGGTCGCTGTATTGACTGATCCCTTTGGTGTTGGTCACATGGGTGTGACTGCCGAGAACCTGGTTGAAAAATGGAAGCTGACTCGCGAAGAACAGGATGCTTTTGCAGTAGAGTCTCATCGTCGCGCGGCTCATGCTATTAAAGAAGGGCGCTTCAAGTCACAAATCGTGCCGATCACTATCAAGTCGCGTAAGGGTGATGTGGTGTTTGATACCGATGAGCATTGCAAGCCAGATACCACTATGGAAACCCTTGGCAAGATGAAAGCCGTGTTCAAAAAAGAAGGTGGATCTGTTACTGCAGGTAACGCCTCTGGTATTAATGATGGCGCAGCATTCTTTGTATTGGCTGATGCAGAAACAGCGAAGAAAGCTGGCCATAAACCTATCGCTCGTTTGGTATCTTATGCGGTGGCTGGTGTACCTAACCACATCATGGGCGAAGGCCCGATTCCTGCAAGTAAGCTTGCACTTGAGCGTGCTGGCTTGAAGTTAGATCAGATGGATGTGATCGAATCGAATGAAGCCTTTGCTGCGCAAGCTTTAGCGGTAATGAAAGGTTTAGGCTTAGATCCTGCTAAAACCAACGTGAACGGTGGCGCTATCGCTTTAGGTCACCCCATTGGATGTTCGGGTGCAGCAATTGCCACAAAAGCTATCCACGAACTACAGCGCGTGCAAGGTAAATATGCCCTGGTAACGATGTGTATCGGTGGCGGTCAGGGTATCGCGACTATTTTCGAGCGGATGTAATCGTCCTCTTAAGAAATAAGTAGTAAGGCAGCATCCAAGCCGACTCGGTCAAAAGCCGCGTCGGCTTTTTCTTTAACGATCGGTTTTGATTTGTAGGCAACGCTAATGCCAGAGCCATTCATCATGATCAGATCATTGGCACCATCTCCAATCGTGATTGCATTTGCTTTGGTATAGCCTAATGCACTACACGCTTTATCTAGATAGGCTGCTTTGGCTGCACCATCCACAATCTCTCCAAGCACTTTGCCTGTCAGTTTGCCGTTAATAATTTCAAGGGTGTTTGCCTGGGCCTGCTTAAAACCTAATTGCTGGCGGAGTTTTTCTGTGAAGAAGGTAAAGCCACCTGAAACTAAGAGGGTGTAAAGCCCGCGTGCATCAGCGCCTGCTATAAGCTCTGCTGCTCCTGGGTTGGCCTGTAAGCGTTCACGATAAACTGCTTCAAGCGCATCAGCTGACACACCCTCAAGTAGGGCAACACGACGCCGCAGACTCTCTTGAAAGTCTTTAATCTCACCGCGCATAGTTGCTTCGGTGATCTGTGCAACAGCGGCTTTCTTGCCTATAAAGTCCGCTATCTCATCAATACATTCAATATTGATTAGGGTCGAATCCATGTCCATTGCCAACACTTTGATATCAGTGGGATTAAGGTCAGCATTTAAGAAGCAGAGATCACTATTAAATCGCGCTGCGATTAAGCGTAGATTTTCTCTTTGGCTAATATCAAGTAATTGATTAGATTCCCAACGCTCGGAATAGTAGACTCCATTTGATATTTGGCTACCAACGGTATGGAGCGCTACGCCAAGCTTCATTGCAGAGTCTTTGAGCTCAAAAATTAGCTTTTCAGAAATAGGCTCTCTCGATAGGGCAACAAGATTTAGCTTAGACATGACTCAATCATAATGGGAAGAATTAATTGGCCTTTGCTGGACTCAGGACTGCTGAGTCATTCAGACGCCTTAGTATCTGCCGTATCCCATCCAAACGCTGCTCTAGCTTCTCAAATTCGTGTTCTTTTTGGGGGAGTACCTTTAACTTATCTTGGCCATTGAGCAAGATATATTTAGAGCTCTGAATGAGTTGAATCATTTTTAATGGATCAATCGGTGGATTGGGAATAAATTGAATCTGAATCGATGCCACAGTTGCATCAATTTTCTTAATGCCAAACCCGGCCATTTCTAAGCGCAGGCGATGTGTTTCATAAAAAGATTTAGCTTGATCAGGCAGATCTCCAAAACGATCGACTAATTCTTCACGCAAACCCATGAGTTCAGAAAAATCATTAGTACCGGCAAAGCGTTTATATAAAGAGAGTCGCTCATGAACATCTGGGCAGTAGTCACTTGGAAGAAGGGCAGGAACTCCCAGATTGACATCCGTAGTTGCTTGCAGTGGTGAGAGTAAATCGGGTTCTTTACCGCTACGCAAGGATTTGACAGCTCTATTGAGCATTTCGGTATAGAGCTGAAAACCAATCTCGTGGATCTCGCCAGATTGCTTATCGCCCAAGACTTCACCAGCACCCCGAATCTCTAAGTCATGCATGGCTAAGTAGAAGCCAGAGCCTAGCTCTTCCATAGCCTGAATGGCATTAAGACGCAACTGTGCCTGCTTACTTAAGCTTTCGGGATCAGGAACCATGAGGTAGGCATAGGCCTGGTGATGTGAGCGTCCTACGCGACCACGCAGTTGATGCAGCTGCGCCAAGCCAAACTTATCAGCACGATGCATGATGATGGTATTAGCGGTTGGTACGTCAATACCCGTTTCAATAATCGTCGTACACAGCAAAATATTAGTACGCTGGGTAACGAATTCACGCATCACAGACTCAAGCTCACGCTCGTGCATCTGACCGTGAGCCACGCTAATACTGGCCTCAGGGATTAATTCTTGTAATGCATGTTTTCGATTTTGAATCGTTTCTACTTCATTGTGCAAGAAATAGACTTGGCCACCGCGTTTGATTTCTCGTAAAACTGCTTCACGAATCACGCCATCACCTTCGCGGCGTACAAAGGTTTTAATGGCCAGTCGTTTCTGTGGGGCAGTAGCAATGATGGAGAACTCACGTAAGCCCTCCATTGCCATACCCAGTGTTCTAGGAATTGGGGTGGCGGTCAGCGTCAAGATATCGACTTCGGCACGTAAGGCTTTCAGGGCATCCTTCTGACGCACGCCAAAGCGATGCTCCTCATCCACAATCACTAAGCCAAGGTTAGCAAACTGGGTCTCTTTAGAAAGCAGTTTGTGGGTACCGATAATGATGTCTGCTTCGCCTTTAGAAATTGCCTCTAAGGCGGTATTAATTTCTTTGGTGGTTTTAAAGCGTGAAAGTTCTACAATCCGCACCGGCCAATCTGCGAAGCGATCTTTCCAAGTAGCAACATGCTGCTCGGCCAATAAGGTTGTAGGCGCAAGGATAGCTACTTGCTTACCACCCATTACTGCAATAAAACTAGCTCGTAATGCAACTTCTGTTTTGCCAAAGCCAACATCACCGCACACGAGACGATCCATTGGTGTGCCACTAGTCATATCACCAATCACCGCAGCAATGGCATTGGCTTGATCTGGAGTTTCTTCAAAGCCGAAGCTCTCTGAGAAGGCAGCATAGTCATGGGCTGAAAATTCAAAGGCATGGCCTTTGCGGATAGCCCGCGCGGCATATAGACCTAAGAGCTCGGCTGCGGTATCTCGAATTTGCTGAGCAGCTTTGCGTTTAGCTTTGTCCCACTGTCCAGAGCCGAGTTGATGCAGTGGTGCAGAATCAGGATCAGAGCCTGCGTAGCGTGTGACCATTTGCAATTGTTGAACTGGCACATACAAAGTGGCATCTCCTGCATATTGCAGATGCAGAAACTCTTCAAAAATAGGCGCCTCCTTGGAAGGTGCCACATTTAGGAGGACTAAACCTTGGTAACGACCAATGCCATGTTCGGCATGCACAACTGGATCACCAATCTTGAGTTCGGACAAATCCTTAAAGAGCATGTCAGGATCAACACTCTCAGAATCTCTCCCTTTTCGCCGTTGCCTTGCTGTTGATGTGAATAATTCAGCCTCAGTAACAACGATGAGATTTTGATCGGGCCATGAAAAGCCGTTAAAGAGTGGTGCAGTGGTTAATCCAAAGC
>CAIVXR010000102.1 GCA_903909925.1 uncultured beta proteobacterium
ACACCAGAAAAAAGGCCGTTTTTCTCCGAAATTAGGACAATGGCGGCAGGTTGGTTGGTCTCATCATCAAAGGTTCTCCAGGATCCTGTAATAGGGTCATTGGTTTGGGATTTGAGATGTCCAACGCAAAATAGCAGGGTGATCGCTATAAATAACTGGTTTAGAAGTCTATTTTTCATGAATTTAGGCAATATTACCCCTTTTGAGTTTCTGTAATCCCCAGTCTCTATCGTTATAATTACTTTTTCCAACAGAGCTTAAGCGATGACCAAATACGTTTTTGTCACTGGTGGTGTGGTTTCTTCCTTGGGGAAAGGGATCGCAGCTGCCTCGCTTGCCGCGATTCTTGAATCCCGCGGTCTGAAAGTCACCCTCCTAAAATTAGATCCTTACATTAACGTTGACCCGGGTACCATGAGCCCACTTCAACACGGTGAGGTTTTTGTGACAGAGGACGGTGCTGAAACAGATCTAGATTTAGGTCACTATGAGCGCTTCGTATCGGCGAAGATGCGCAAGAGCAATAACTTCACTACAGGACAGATTTATGAATCTGTCATTAGCAAGGAACGTCGCGGTGAATATTTAGGAAAGACTGTGCAAGTCATTCCCCATATCACTAATGAAATTCAGGCATTTGTAGAGCGCGGCGCAAAAGCAAGTCATGATGGTAAAGCCGATATCGCAATTTGTGAGATTGGTGGCACTGTTGGCGACATTGAATCACTCCCATTTCTAGAGGCTGCAAGGCAGATGAGCCTGCGCCTACCTGTCCACAGTTGCGCCTTTGTACACTTAACTCTAGTGCCTTATATCCATAGTGCCGGTGAATTGAAGACTAAGCCAACCCAGCACTCTGTGCAAAAGTTACGTGAGATCGGCATCATGCCAACGGTATTACTATGCCGTGCTGATAGACCGATTCCGGAAGATGAGCGCGCTAAGATTTCTCTCTTCTCTAATGTGCGTGAGGAAGCAGTGATTTCGGTTTGGGATGTTGATACGATTTATAAGATCCCAGAAATGCTCCAAGCACAAGGCATGGATGATTTGATTTGCCGTGAATTAGAAATTAATGCCAAACCAGCCGATCTTTCTGTATGGGCTAACTTGGTTTATGAGATGGCCAACCCGCAGCATGAGGTCACTATTGGCATGGTTGGCAAATACGTTGAGCTGACTGAATCTTATAAATCATTGATTGAAGCTTTGCGTCATGCGGGCATTCATGCGCATACTAAGGTCAATATCAATTACATCGACTCAGAAGTGATTGAAAAAGATGGTATTGATTGCTTGAAAAAATTAGATGCGATTTTAGTTCCTGGTGGCTTTGGCAAACGTGGTACTGAAGGCAAGATTGCTGCAATTCGTTATGCCCGCGAAAATCATGTCCCTTATTTAGGAATCTGTTTGGGTATGCAGTTAGCGGTAATTGAGTTTGCGCGTCATGTTGCCAATATCGCCAATGCCAACAGTACTGAATTTGATCCACAAGCTGAAAATCCTGTGGTTGCTCTCATCACAGAGTGGATGGATCGAGAAGGGCGTATAGAGAAGCGGAGTAACGACTCTGATCTTGGTGGCACCATGCGCTTAGGCTCACAACGATGCCCGGTCAAAACTGGAACACTGGCACATCGCATTTATGGCGCTGAAGTGAACGAACGCCATCGCCATCGTTATGAAGTTAATAATATTTATGTTCCAAAGCTTGAAAAATCTGGATTGATTATTTCTGCCAGAACGCCAAATGAGTCTTTGCCTGAAATGATGGAATTACCAGAGTCAATGCACCCTTGGTTTTTTGGTGTGCAGTTTCACCCAGAATTTACCTCTACACCTCGAGATGGCCACCCTTTGTTCTCTGCATTTATTGACGCAGCATTGATTCATCACAATGCTGAGTTAAAACAAGTTGCTTAAGAGGAAGTTATGAGCTCATTTCAGCTATGCGGTTTTAATGTCGGTCTAGACCAGCGCTTCTTCTTAATCGCCGGCACATGTGTAATTGAATCTGAGCAATCCGCAATTGATGTTGCTGGCCAATTAAAAGAAATTACAAGCGCCTTAAAAATTCCATTTATCTATAAATCTTCATTTGATAAAGCAAATCGCTCTTCTGGAAATTCATTCCGCGGCCTGGGAATGGAGAAGGGTCTGGAGATTTTGGCTCAAGTTAAAAAACAAGTCGGCGTACCCATTTTGACTGATGTGCATGACATTAGTGAGATCGAGGCAGTATCTAAGGTGGTTGATGTAATACAGACCCCAGCTTTTTTATGCAGACAAACCGATTTTATTAGAGCGTGTGCTCAAAGCGGTAAGCCGGTGAATTTTAAAAAAGGGCAGTTTCTTTCTCCTCATGAGATGCTCAATGTCATTGAGAAGGCTAGAGCGGCCGCTAAGGAAGTCAATCTTCCAGATCAATTTATGGTTTGTGAGCGCGGTGCTTCATTTGGTTATAACAACCTGGTTTCTGATATGCGCAGCCTAGCTATTTTGCGCGAAGCCAATGCGCCAGTAGTTTTTGATGCAACCCATTCTGTTCAGCTGCCTGGCGGCCAAGGCACGGCAAGTGGTGGTCAGCGGGAGTTTGTGCCAGTATTGGCTCGTGCAGCGGTTGCTGTAGGTATCAGTGGCCTTTTCATGGAAACGCATCCAGACCCATCTAAGGCTTTATCTGATGGCCCTAATGCAGTTCCCTTGCATCGCATGAAAGAGTTGCTGGGGTCGCTCGTTGCAATTGATACGGTAGTGAAATCAGGCAGTCCATTTTTAGAAAATAGCTTTAAATAAATTTGTAGAAATTTATTAAGCCCCAGTTTGTATTGCTTTAAGGAGAAGGTGCATGAGCGCCATTGTTGACATCATCGGTAGAGAAATTTTAGATTCACGCGGTAACCCAACTGTAGAGTGCGATGTATTGCTTGAGTCTGGTGTTATGGGTCGTGCAGCAGTACCTTCAGGCGCTTCTACGGGCTCACGTGAAGCGATAGAGCTGCGTGATGGTGATAAAGCTCGCTATTTGGGCAAGGGCGTTCTCAATGCAGTTCAGAATATTAACGTTGAGATTGCAGAAACCATTCTTGGTTTAGATGCCACTGAACAGGCTTTTTTAGATCGCACCTTAATCGAATTAGATGGCACACATAACAAAGCTCGTTTGGGGGCTAATGCGACCTTGGCTGTTTCTATGGCCGTTGCCAGAGCGGCTGCCGAAGAGGTAGGCCTGCCTCTATACCGCTATTTTGGTGGTTCAGGCGGTATGCAGTTACCTGTACCCATGATGAATATCGTGAATGGCGGCGCACATGCCAACAATAGCTTAGACATTCAAGAGTTTATGGTGATGCCAGTTGGTGCGGAAAATTTTCGTGATGCCTTGCGTTGTGGCGCTGAAATCTTCCATGAGCTGAAAAAAATTCTTGGCGCACAAGGTATGCCTACAACGGTTGGTGATGAAGGCGGCTTTGCACCAAACTTCAAGAGCAATCAAGAGTGCTTGCAAACTATTATGAAGGCGATTGAAGGCGCCGGTTACCAGGCTGGCGAAGATGTATTGTTAGCCCTAGACTGCGCGGCAAGTGAGTTCTATAAAGATGGTAAATATCACCTTTCAGGTGAGGGCTTAGAGCTCACTTCGAGCGAGTTCTCTGATTACCTCGGCAACTTAGCCGATCAGTTCCCAATTGTATCGATTGAGGA
>CAIVXR010000103.1 GCA_903909925.1 uncultured beta proteobacterium
CTGTGAGAGTCAAGATATCTCTATGAATGAGATCTTCCTGGTTGAGGGTGATTCCGCTGGTGGCTCAGCCAAAATGGGTCGCAATAAAGAGTATCAAGCCATCTTGCCTCTACGCGGCAAGGTTCTTAACACTTGGGAAGCAGAACGTGATCGTTTATTTGCGAATAATGAAGTGCACGATATAGCGGTTGCCATTGGTGTAGATCCCCATGGTCTGCATGATGATCCTGACCTTTCAAACTTACGTTACGGCAAGGTTTGTATTTTGTCTGATGCCGACGTTGATGGCGCCCATATTCAAGTACTTTTATTAACCCTGTTCTATAAGCATTTTCCAAAGTTAATCGATCTGGGTCACGTCTATATCTCTAGACCACCGCTCTTTAGGGTTGATGCCCCAGCCCGCGGTAAAAAACCAGCACAAAAAATTTACGCACTCGATGCCAGTGAACTACAAGCGATTGAAGATAAATTACGCAAAGATGGTGTGAAAGAATCGGCCTGGCAAATCTCTCGCTTTAAGGGCTTGGGAGAGATGAGTGCTGAGCAACTGTGGGACACCACGCTCAACCCAGACACCAGGCGCTTATTACCAGTGACCTTGGGCTCTTGGACCGAAGATGAAACCTTTAAAACGATGGATATGCTGATGGGTAAATCTGAATCTGGCGCAAGACGTGATTGGTTAGAAGAGCGTGGCAATGAAGTGGAGGCAGATATCTAATGGTAACGAAGAAAACTCCAAGCAAAAAAGTCGCAGCGCAGCAGGCTGATCTATTTTCTGATGACATTGAGATCGAAGAGACCCCTCGTGCGAAAGTAACCCAAAAAACTGCTAAAGAATTAAAAGGGTCAAGCGGACCAAAGGGTCCAAACGATCCGCATGATCCAAAGACCATGGATTTAAATGAAGACAATAAAGATAGCTTGACCTTAGCGGTTTATGCAGAGCGTGCTTATCTAGATTACGCCATTAGCGTCGTTAAGGGTCGTGCTTTGCCAGAGGTATCAGATGGTCAGAAGCCAGTGCAACGCCGCATTTTGTTCTCGATGAGTGAAATGGGTTTACGTGCTGATGCCAAGCCAGTCAAGAGCGCCCGAGTTGTCGGTGATGTGCTGGGTAAGTTTCATCCCCATGGCGATCAATCGGCTTATGACGCTTTAGTTCGCCTGGCACAAAGCTTCTCATTGCGTTACCCCTTAATTGATGGCCAAGGTAACTTTGGTTCACGCGACGGTGATGGTGCTGCTGCTATGCGTTATACCGAAGCGCGTTTAACCAAGATTGCAGGTTTGTTATTAAGTGAGATTGATGAAGGAACAGTTGATTTTGCGCCTAACTATGATGGTTCATTTCAAGAGCCGAAGTTATTACCAGCGCGACTGCCATTCGTTTTATTAAACGGCGCATCTGGTATTGCTGTTGGTATGGCAACTGAGATTCCTTCGCACAATCTGCGTGAAGTAGCTAGCGCCGCTATTGCTTTAATGAAGTCTCCTAAGTTATCTACTGCTGATTTGCTGGAAATCATGCCTGGCCCTGACTATCCAGGTGGGGGTCAAATCATTTCCTCAACAGCTGAGATTGCCCAGATTTATGAAACGGGTCGAGGCAGTATTAAAGTGCGTGCACGTTGGTCGGTTGAAGAATTAGCTCGTGGCCAATGGCAAATTGTTGTCAATGAATTGCCGCCAGCCACTTCTTCTCAGCGCGTACTTCAAGAGATTGAAGAAATCACTAATCCCAAGGTGAGAGTAGGTAAAAAGACGCTCACTCCTGAGCAAAATAATCTGAAGTCGACCATTTTGAATGTCTTAGATGGCGTTCGCGATGAATCGAGTAAAGACGCTGCAGTACGCTTGGTGTTCGAGCCTAAGAGTAAAAATATTGATGTCAATGAGTTTGCCAATCTTCTTTTAGCCCATACTTCTCTCGAATCGAATGCACCAATGAACTTGGTGATGATTGGTAATGATGGTCGTCCACGTCAAAAAGGCCTCAAAGAGATTCTGACAGAATGGGTTGAGTTTAGGGTTGCTACTGTTACTCGTCGTACCCAATACCGTTTAGGTAAAGTCAACGATCGCATACATATTTTAGAAGGGCGATTAACCGTTCTTCTCAATATTGATAAGGTCATTAAGATCATTCGCAATAGTGATGAGCCTAAGGCTGACCTGATCAAAGAATTCAAATTATCCGATCGTCAAGCTGAAGATATTTTGGATATTCGTTTACGCCAGTTGGCACGTCTTGAGGGCATCAAGATTGAACAAGAGCTCAAAGAGCTCAAAGCTGAGCGTGATGATTTAGATGGCTTGCTACAAAGCGATACTGCTCTGCGTAAGCGCATCATCAAGGAAATTGAATCAGACTTAAAAGATTTTGGTGATGATCGTCGCACCTTGATTCAGGAAGATAAACGTGCTGTCGCAGAAACAAAAGTCATTGATGAGCCAGTAACAGTGATCGTTTCCCAAAAAGGTTGGGTGCGGGTTCGTCAAGGACACGAGCATGATGCAAGCCAATTTGGCTTTAAGGCAGGCGATGCCATGTATGACACCTTTGAGGTTCGCACCGTTGATGTGATACAAGGCTTTGGTAGTGATGGGCGAGTCTATACAGTGCCCGTTAGTGAATTACCTGGTGCACGGGGTGATGGTTCACCACTAACGAGCTTTGTGAACTTGGCTCCTGGCTCACAAATGGTGGCTTATTACGCTGGCCAACCAGATGATCTGGTCCTGCTTTCTACTAAAGTGGGTTATGGCTTCCTAGCCAACGTCGCTGATATGAGTACTCGTAACAAGGCTGGTAAGTCCTTCATCAGCATCGATGCTAAAGACCCTGGTGATGCGCCACTAGGTGCAGTAAAGGTTCATGTTGGCATGAAGCAAGTCGCCTGCTTATCGCAAGCTTCTAAGTTATTAGTTTTCCCATTAGATGAGCTTAAGCGCCTACCAACGGGTGGTAAGGGCGTGATCTTGATGGGCTTAGATGACAAAGAGTATTTAGCGTCAGCAATTGCTGTTGGTCCCGAAGGGGCTGGTTATTCTGGAGCTGGTCGGGCTGGTAAGCCAACAGAATTGAATCTGGATGCGAAAACTCTCAAATCATTTGCTGGTAACCGCGCGCGCAAAGGACACTTTGTCGAGCCACGCCTAAAAGACGGCAAGCTCAAGGCAAACTAATTACTTCAGCTAGTTTTTCTTGGAAATGCTGATGCCGTATTTCACGGCAATGACCTCTGCCAGAATCGATATTGCAATCTCTGGCGGAGTTAGTGCTCCGATATATAAACCCACTGGGCCATGGAGTCGGTCTACTTGCTCTTGGCCTAGATCAAACTCTAAGAGGCGCTCTTTGCGTTTTTGGGTGTTCTTTTTACTGCC
>CAIVXR010000104.1 GCA_903909925.1 uncultured beta proteobacterium
GCATTGCGAATATTCTGGCCATCCGCGTCTGAAATTACTAGGCGATAGCGCTTGCCATCCTTGATTACATAAGACAGGCGTGTAGAAAATACGCCGCGCTCACCTAGCAATTTCAGAATGATGTCATCAGCGATTTTGTGGGCTGCTGCACGCAGATTATCAGCGCTAGAGTCTAGCTTTAAGCCACCTAAACTTTGCGATTTACGAATGTCAAAGAGTTTGTAGTTAATCTCAAATTGAGCATTACCAGTTTGAATAATAGAGCCAATAACTAAAGCATCAGCACCCCGTGCAGACCATGATTTGTAGTTCGGTGCACCATCATCGCTTTCAACAGCATTACCATTTTCAGTATTTTTAAAGTAGCCACTACGGGTTAAATCTTGGCGAATGATTTCAGTAACGCTAGTGGGTAATTTATTTTCATCTTTGAAACGCATTACAGCAATCGGGTAGAGCGATTGACCAATGCCGGTGATCTCGATATTCATTTGCGCTGATGCTGGCGTTGTTATGCCAATCAATAGAGCGATAACAGTAACTACTAATCGCAATTTCAAAATAATTCTTTTTATCAACTGCAACATGCATTAATCCTTAGGTTTAAAGGTCAGCTTCACTTCACGTTGTGGAATTTTGCCATTGTCATCTTTTGGCAAGCTTTCTGCACGAGACAGAGCAAGCAAGACAGCACGATCCCAGCTTGGGTTGCCACTAGAGCTTAAAACGCTAGTGCTAAGAATAGCGCCATCAGGCGCTAGGTTCACTTGAATAACCGCAGCAGGATTGCCACTCACAGACTCGGCATTAAACACAATGAGCGGCTTAACTTTCTTAATCACCTTGTCAGTCCAGCCTGGAGGTGCATTGCCACCACCGCCAACGCCACTACCCACAGTGCCACCACTACCACCCTCAGCACCTGCAGCGGCGCGTAGTCGGGCCAATTGATCAGCGCGTACCTTTTCAGCAGCGGCATTCGCTTTCATCTCCGCAGGAGAGAGTGCCTTAGGTGTCTCAGCCTTTTTAGGCTGCTCTTTTTCCTTCTCTTTTGGGGGAGGCGGCTTAACTATTTTTGGAGTTTCTTTTGCCGCTTCTTTTTTAGGAGGCTCTTTTTCAACCTTCTTTTTCTTGACCGCAATATCAGCAGCTTCTTCTTTAACTGCTGTTTTCATTTCTGGTTCAGGTGTACTTTGTACTTGCGGTACAGAATCCCACAGTTCAACTTCTACTCCAGAAGGCGTGGAGTTGTTCCAGCTAATGCCAATTACTAAAAAGGCGAGTAGGCCTAAATGCGCGATTAATGAAAAACTAAAGGCGCGTTTAGTGCTCTCTTCTTTCGTGAAGCGTCCTCGTTTGTATGGAGAATGGTTTGCTTGAAACGTTTGCGCGCTATTCATGGGCAATTCGCCTGGGCTAACCTTTATTGACTCTTGACTGCAAGGCCAACACGTTTGACACCATTCTCTTTGAGTTTAGACATCACACTCATGACAGTTTCATATTTGATGGACTTGTCTGCAGCCAGAACGATTGGTTGATCAGCTGATTTTTCTGCTTGCGATCTTGCAAAGGCACCGAGTTCAAATGGATTGAGCGTTTGAACTGGTTCACCATCTTTGCGAACGATGACATTCTCGTTAGCATCAATCGTTAGAAAGACTGGCGGCAGAGCTTGTACTTTAGCGCCACCAACCGTTGGTAGGTTTACAACGCCTGGATTGACCATGGGCGCGGTGACCATAAAGATCACCAGTAGTACCAACATCACATCGATATATGGAACGACGTTGATATCGGACATGGCCCGACGTTTTGATTTACGTAAAGAAGATCCCGCCATAGCTTATTGATCCAATCAGCGTCCTGCAGTTTGACGCTGCAAGATATTGGTAAATTCTTCAATAAAGGTTTCAAAGCGAATTGCCAAGCGATCGACATCAGTAGCGGCGCGGTTATAAGCAACGACGGCAGGAATCGCTGCGAACAAACCAATCGCAGTAGCGACGAGTGCTTCTGCAATACCAGGGGCTACTGCAGCTAAGGTAGCGTTTTGCACATTTGCTAAACCGCGGAAGGCGTGCATGATTCCCCAGACAGTGCCAAACAAACCAATATAGGGTGACACGGAACCTACTGAAGCTAAGAAAGGTAAGTTCGCTTCAAGAATATCCATCTCGCGTTGATAGGTTGCTTTCATGGCACGGCGAGCAGCATCAATTTCACGAACTTTCATGAACTCTTGCATACCAGCTTCAAAGATATGTTCTAGGACAGCATCGCTACGGGTATTGCGCTGAGCAGACTCTAAAAGGGTAGCTAAATCGCCGCCAGACCAAAAGTCACGCTCAAAGCGTTCGGTATCTTGCCTTACACCACGCAAAACAGCTGTTTTCTTGAAAATGATGGTCCAAGAGGCGATAGACATACCCAGTAATAACAACATTACCAACTGGACTAATAGGCTGGCATTGAGGACTAGGGAGAGAAAGGAGAGGTCTTGTGTAGTGGTCATGGTGGATTTTGTATGATGTAGGTTGATTTTACTAAGTTAATGAACTTAGTACTCCAACTTCATCAGGATTATTACCATGTTTGACCGCCAAAACACATTAGCC